>JAABUB010000114.1 GCA_011389575.1 Desulfotignum sp.
GGGCCGTGGGGGAACTGCTGGAAAACCATTACCGCATCGGACTGATCAGAATGGAACGTGCTATCAAGGAAAAGATGAGCATGCAGGAAGTGGATGCCATGATGCCCCATGACCTGGTCAATCCCAAGCCGGTTTCTGCAGTGGTCCGGGAGTTTTTCGGCACCTCCCAGCTGTCCCAGTTCATGGACCAGACCAACCCCTTGTCTGAAACCACGCATAAACGCCGGCTCTCTGCTTTGGGACCGGGGGGGCTTACCCGGGAACGGGCCGGGTTTGAAGTACGGGATGTGCACCCTTCCCATTATGGACGGATCTGTCCCATTGAAACCCCGGAAGGCCCCAATATCGGTTTGATTGTCTCTTTGTGTACCTACGGCCGGGTGAACGAGTTCGGTTTTATAGAAACCCCTTTCCGTCTGGTGGACAATTCAGTGGCCAGCAAGGATATCCGGCATTTGAGTGCATTTGAGGAAAAAGACCATCCCATTGCCCAGGCCAATGCCCCCCTTGACCCGGAAGGACATTTTATCAATCCCCGGGTGTCGGCCCGGGTGGCCGGTGAATTTGAAATGGTCACCCCGCCGGAAGTCAAATATATGGACGTTTCCCCCAACCAGCTGGTATCTGTGTCTGCAGCCCTGATTCCGTTTCTGGAAAATGACGATGCCAACCGGGCACTTATGGGGTCCAATATGCAGCGCCAGGCCGTGCCCCTGATCCGCAGCGAGGCCCCGCTTGTGGGAACCGGTATGGAAAGTGTAGTGGCAAGAGATTCCGGTGTTACCATTGTTGCGGATTATGACGGTACTGTGGTGGATGTGGATGCCAAACGCATTGTGGTCAGAAATGATGATACTGAATCAGAACAAGGGTTTGAAAAAGCGGTTTCCATTTACAGCTGTACCAAATTTGTCCGGTCCAATCAAAATACCTGCTTCAACCACCGGCCCATCGTGGAAAAAGGGGAACAGGTGAAAAAAAACCAGGTCATTGCCGACGGACCGTCCACTGAAATGGGGGAACTGGCTCTGGGTAAGAATGTTACGGTAGCGTTCATGCCCTGGGACGGATACAACTATGAAGATTCCATTCTGGTGAGCGAACGTCTGGTAAAAGACGGGGTGTATACCTCTGTGCATGTGGAGGAATTTGAGGTGCTGGCCCGGGATACCAAACTGGGAAAAGAAGAAATCACCAGAGATATTCCCAATGTCGGAGAAGAGGCATTGAAAAACCTGGATGAAAGCGGGATCATCCGCCTGGGTGCTGAGGTATATCCCGGAGATATCCTGGTGGGTAAAATCACCCCCAAAGGGGAAACCCAGTTATCACCTGAAGAAAAACTGCTCCGGGCCATTTTCGGGGAAAAAGCCGGTGATGTCAAAGACACTTCTTTGACCGTTCCCCCGGGTGTCAAGGGCAAGGTCATTGATGCAAAGGTCTTTTCCCGGCGGGGACTGCCCAAGGATGACAGAACCCGGCTCATCGAGGATGAGGAAATTGAACGTCTGGAAAAAGACAGGGATGATGAAATCCGTATTATTTCCCAGGTGGCCAGAGAAAAGATAGAATCTGTTCTGGACGGCCATACAGTACTCACCGATCTTGAAAAATCCGGTAAAACCATAGTGAAAGAAGGGCTCAAGATCAAGCCCGGGGTTTTTGACGGCATTCCTGTTTCCTCTCTGGTAAACCTGTCGGTTGAAGATGCCGTGGCCACGGAACGGGCCCAGGTTATTCTGGAACAGGCCCAGAAGCAGATCAAAAAAGCCCGGGACCATTTCAACCGCCAGGTATCCCGGTTTGAAAAAGGAGATGACCTGCCCCCGGGTGTTCTCAAACTCATCAAGATCAGTGTTGCCATGGAACGGGTATTGTCTGTGGGTGATAAAATGGCCGGCCGGCACGGGAACAAGGGCGTTGTTTCCCGGATTTTACGGGTGGAGGACCTGCCGTATTTTGCCGACGGCAGACCGGTGGATATGGTGCTCAATCCATTGGGCGTACCCTCCCGGATGAATGTGGGGCAGATTCTGGAGATTCACCTGGGCCTGGCTGCATTTGGCCTGGGCCAGCAGATCACCGAACTATTGGAAGAAAAAAAGCTTTCCCAGCTGAGAAACAAGATGAAAAGTATTTTTTCTTTGACCCTCAAGCAGAAAGCAGATGGTATCCATGATGTGCTGGCCGACAAAATTGACACCATGGACGAACCGGAATTGAATACATTTGCAGACCTCTACAAAAATGGTGTGCACACGGCCACCCCGGTATTTGACGGGGCCACTGAAGATGAGATCAAGGATCTCATTGAAATGTCCGGCTTCCAGCGCTCCGGTCAGTCTACCCTGTATGACGGCAGAACCGGTGAACCGTTCGACACCCCGGTTACTGTGGGCACCATGTATATGCTCAAACTCCATCATCTGGTGGATGACAAGCTGCATGCCCGGTCCATCGGTCCCTATTCCCTGGTCACCCAGCAGCCTCTGGGCGGCAAGGCCCAGTTCGGTGGCCAGCGTCTGGGTGAGATGGAGGTCTGGGCCATGGAAGCCTATGGTGCAGCCCATGCCCTGCAGGAATTTTTGACTGTCAAATCCGATGATATGACAGGCAGAACCCGCATGTACGAAAAAATAGTAAAGGGCCAGAGCGTCCTGGAGCCGGGCATGCCTGAATCATTCAGGGTATTGATCAAAGAACTCAATAGTCTGGGCCTGGATATGAATCTTATAGAAGGCAGCAAATAAGGAGAAAACATTGGACAATATATACGATTTCTTCGCAAAACCAAAAGATCCCAAGATTTATCAGGGAGTGCAGATAAGCCTTGCATCTTCTGACCAGATAAGAGAGTGGTCCCATGGTGAAATTAAAAAACCTGAAACCATCAACTATCGGACCTTCAAACCGGAGCGGGACGGGTTGTTCTGTGCCAAGGTCTTTGGCCCCACCAAGGATTATGAGTGCAACTGCGGCAAATACAAACGCATGAAACACCGGGGGGTTGTCTGTGAAAAATGCGGGGTTGAGGTTATTCAGTCCAAAGTGCGGCGCGATCGCATGGCCCATATTGAACTGGCATCCCCGGTCTCCCATATCTGGTTTTTAAAAAGCCTGCCTTCCAAGATCGGAAACGCCCTGGACCTGACTTTGAAGAACCTGGAAAAAGTGCTGTATTTTGATTCCTATATTGTGGTTGACCCCAAAGACACGGGGTTGAAAAAATATCAGCTGCTGTCTGATGACCAGTATTATGAAGCCATTGAAACATTCGGAGAAGATTTTGAAGCCGGCATAGGGGCGGAAGCGATTTTAAAACTTTTGGATGAACTGGATCTGCAGGGCATCCATGACATGCTTAAAGAGGAGATCAATTTTACCAAATCCGTGGCCAAACAGCAGAAAATGGCCAAACGTCTCAAGGTTATTTCCGCATTTTTGACTTCCGGCATCGAGCCGTCCCGCATGATTATGAGCGCCTGTCCCATTCTGCCGCCGGATCTGCGTCCCCTGGTTCCCCTGGAGGGTGGACGGTTTGCCACATCAGATCTCAATGATCTGTACCGACGGGTGCTCAACCGTAACAACCGGCTCAAGCGTCTGGTGGACCTCAATGCTCCGGATATCATTGTCAGAAATGAAAAACGCATGCTCCAGGAATCTGTGGATGTGCTGTTTGACAACGGCCGTCACGGCCGGGTGGTCACCGGCACCAACAAGCGGCCCCTGAAATCTTTGAGCGATACCCTGAAAGGCAAACAGGGCCGGTTCCGCCAGAACCTGCTGGGAAAACGCGTGGATTATTCCGGCCGTACCGTTATCACGGTGGGATCTGAATTGCGGCTGCACCAGTGCGGTATCCCCAAAAAAATGGCATTGGAACTGTTCAAGCCTTTTATTTATAATTACCTGGAACAAAAAGGCCTGGTTTCCACTGTCAAGAGCGCCAAAAAAATGGTGGAAAGAGAGGAAACCGAAGTATGGGATGCTTTGGAATCAGTGGTCAAGGAATATCCGGTGATGCTCAACCGGGCACCTACCCTTCACCGTCTGGGGTTCCAGGCATTTGAACCGGTACTCATAGAAGGTAAGGCCATCCAGCTGCATCCGCTGGTCTGTCCGGCATTCAACGCGGATTTTGACGGTGACCAGATGGCGGTGCATGTACCCCTTTCTCTGGAAGCACTGCTGGAGGCCCGCGTGATGATGCTTTCCACCAACAATATCCTGTCCCCGGCCAATGGCCAGCCCATCATCGTGCCTACCCAGGATATTGTTCTGGGCATCTACTATATGACCCGGGCTGTGGCCAACCAGCAGGGAGCGGGCAGTATTTTTTCCTCTATCGACGAGGTCAGATATGCCTTTGATGCCGGTGAGCTGGCTTTGCATGCCAAAATAAAAGTCAGGATAGAAGGGGAAATCTATGACACCACCACAGGCCGTATTCTGATGTGGGAAACCATTCCCGGTGATACCATTTTGTCCCTGAGCCGGATCCGTACCGATGCGCTGGAAGACTGTGAAGCTGCCCTGGCAGAGTTGAAATCCGGAAATTCTTTTGAAAATGTCCTCCAGAAGTATGCAGATGAGGAAATAAAAAAGACCAGGGGCAAGACAGATCTTATGACCCGCAAGGAATTCAAGAACCTTTTCCAGGTGTCGGATGTGGTGGTGGAACAGTTGTTCGGCCTGAAACAGGAACAGTTTACCGATGTGCGGATGGTGGGAGATAAATATACCATCTTCAAAGTGGATGAACGCAGAACCACCCTTCCTTTCAAACTGGTCAACAAACTCATGGACAAAGGGTCCATTGTCAATCTCATTGATTATGCCTACCGGAATATCGGGCTCAAGGAAACGGTTATTCTGTCCGACCGGCTCAAGGATATCGGTTATAAATATTCCACTTTGGGCGGATTGTCCATCTGCGTGGATGACATGATCATACCGGACCAGAAATGGGATATTGTTGCCATGGCGGAAAAAAATGTCCTGGATATCAAAAACCAGTATTCTGAAGGGTTGATCACCCAGGGGGAAAAATACAATAAGGTAGTGGATATCTGGGCCCAGGCCACCGATGACATTGCCAATGCCATGATGGAAGTCATGAAAAATCCCAGCGGCGCCAAAAATATCGAGGCCCTGGAAGGCCTTAATGCCATCTATGTCATGGCGGATTCAGGTGCCAGGGGATCCAAAGACCAGATGCGGCAGCTGGCCGGTATGCGTGGTCTTATGGCCAAGCCCTCGGGAGAAATTATTGAAAACCCCATTACCGCGTGTTTCAGGGAAGGGTTGACCGTTCTGCAGTACTTTATCTCCACCCATGGTGCCCGAAAAGGGCTGGCTGATACTGCTTTGAAAACAGCCAACTCCGGGTATCTTACCAGGCGGCTGGCAGATGTGGGCCAGGACTGCACCATTATAGAAGAAGACTGCGGCACCATCAACGGCATTGAAGTGGAAGCTTTGTACGAAGGCGGAGAAGTCATCCAGACCCTGGGAGAACGTATACTGGGCCGGGTGATCCAGGAAGATGTCAGAGATCCTTATTCTGATGATTACATCGTGGGGGTTGATACGGAACTTACAGAAGCCCATGTGACCAAAATCGAATCAGCCGGTGTGCAGAAAGTGAAAATCCGTTCGGTATTGACCTGCAATTCAAAGCACGGGGTATGCTCCCGATGCTACGGCCGGGACCTGGCCCACGGCGATACCGTGGAGATCGGTCAGGCTATCGGGATTGTGGCGGCCCAGTCCATTGGCGAGCCCGGCACCCAGTTGACCATGCGGACTTTTCACATCGGCGGTACCGCTTCCCGAAAGGTTGAGGTGGCCGAAGTAAAGGCCCGGGTAGGGGGAATTCTTACCTATAATGAAAACCTTCAGACCGTTACCACGGCGGCAGATGAAATCATCGTCATGAACCGCAAAGGCGGCGGCGTGACAATTGTGGGGGAAGACGGCAGGGAAAGGGCCAAGGAAAACGTGATTTACGGCGCAACCCTGCATGTGAAAAACGGGGTCCCCATCGAACCCGGTGAGATCATCGCCAGCTGGGATCCCTTTACCACTCCCATCATCACCGAGGTTTCCGGCAGGGTCAGGTTCGCTGACATCGAGATCGGCAATACGGTTCAAGAACAGATCGATCCGGTCACCGGCAAGGTCAGCCGGACCATTACAGAAGGCAAAGACTCTGAAACCAGGCCCCGCATCACCCTGCGGGATCAGAGCGGAAAGGCTGTGAAGCTGCCCTCTTCCGGTGCTGCTGCCAGGTATTATCTGCCGGTGAATGCCATTTTGACGGTTGAAGAAGATGACCACGTGCTGGCAGGGGATGTCATTGCCAAGCTGCCCAGGGCCACCACCAAGACAAAGGATATCACCGGCGGTCTGCCCAGGGTGGCGGAATTGTTTGAGGTGAGAAAACCAAAAGATCCCACCATTCTGACGGAAATTGACGGCAATGTCAGTGTTTCCAAGGGAACCAAGGGCCGCCAGAAAGTTACGGTCACACCATCGGACGTGGGAGAGAAAAAAGAATATGCCATTCCCAAGGGCCAGCATGTGACGGTGTATGACGGCGACTATATCAAAGCCGGGGATCCCCTCATTGCCGGCAGTGCAAACCCCCAGGATATTATGAACATCAAAGGGGAAGTGGCTCTGGCCAAGTATCTGGTGGACGAAGTCCAGGAGGTATACCGGCTCCAGGGGGTACGGATCAATGACAAGCATATCGAGGTGGTGATCCGCCAGATGATGCGCAGGGTGAAGGTGATTTCCACGGGAGACACCAATTTTATTCCGGATGAGCAGGTGGACCGGGTGCTGTTTGAGGAAAAGAACCGTGAGGTTGCCATGAAGGGCGGGGAACCGGCCAAAGGTGAACCCCTTATTCTCGGAATTACCAAGGCGTCTTTGTCCACGGACAGCTTTTTGTCTGCCGCTTCTTTCCAGGAAACCACCAAAGTGTTGACCCTGGCTGCCATAGAAGCCAAGTATGACGGCCTGAAGGGGTTGAAGGAAAATGTGGTCATGGGTCGGTTGATTCCCGCCGGTACCGGTTTTCCCGGGTACAGCGAGGTGGAGGTAGCCCTTGGGGAAACAGCACAGATGTAAGGAAAGATTAAAAACAGCTTGACATTTTGAATTTTGATAAGTAATATTAAATATTTTGTCGTGTATGGCAATGTATTAAATCGATAAGGAGCGTTGAAAAGATTATGCCGACCATTAATCAGTTGGTGAAAAAAAGTAGAAAAAAAGCTGAGAAAAAGGTGAGTACGCCTGCTTTGAAGGGCGGCCCTCAGAAACGCGGTGTTTGTACCAGGGTGTATACGTCAACGCCAAAAAAACCAAACTCTGCTTTGAGAAAAGTGGCAAGGGTCCGCTTGACAACCGGCATGGAAATCGCTGCCTATATCCCGGGAATGGGGCATAACCTTCAGGAACACTCGGTTGTTCTGGTCAGAGGCGGCAGGGTCAAAGACCTTCCCGGTGTCCGTTACCATATCGTCAGAGGTGCGCTTGATACGCTTGGTGTGGATGACAGAAGACAGGGCCGTTCCAAATACGGTGCCAAGAGGCCCAAATAAATTTATTGGGTCTGGATGTTTTAATGGATAATATTGGATGGACATGACACATGGCGGAAAAACAGATCATAGTTGAAAATTTCATGAAAAGCGCAACGCAGGAACAAAAACTTGCTGCAAAATTTGTAAATTGCGTGATGAAAAACGGCAAGAAAAACGCGGCCAGAAAAGTCGTGACCAAAGCGTTGTTGATGACCGAGGACAAAATTGGCGAGCCTGCCCTGGACGTGTTTAAAAAAGCAGTCGACAATATCAGGCCTTCTGTGGAAGTGAAATCCAGAAGAATCGGGGGGTCCACCTATCAGGTACCCACTGATATCAATCCGGGCAGACAGACCGCTCTGGCTTTCAGGTGGCTGATCAATTTCAGCCGGAATCGCTCTGAAAAAGGATTTGAAAAAAAACTGGCTGCTGAGTTAATGGATGCATACAACCAGCGGGGCGGGGCGATCAAGAAAAAAGAAGATACGCATAAAATGGCAGAAGCCAACAAGGCGTTTGCGCATTTTAGGTGGTAAATATTAAAAAAATCCTGATAACATTCCAATGGAGGAATAGAGAAGATGGCTAAGGAGAAATTTGAGCGGAAAAAGCCGCACGTAAACATCGGCACGATTGGTCATATTGACCATGGCAAGACCACGTTGACTGCCGCAATTACAAAACATGCCGGGCTCAGGGGCAATGCCACCTATGTGCCGTTTGATGAGATTGACAAGGCCCCGGAAGAAAGAGAACGTGGTATCACCATTGCAACCGCCCATGTGGAATATGAAACCACTGCCCGTCATTATGCCCATGTGGACTGTCCGGGCCATGCCGACTATATCAAGAATATGATCACAGGTGCCGCCCAGATGGATGGTGCCATTCTGGTTGTTTCCGCAGATGACGGCCCCATGCCCCAGACCAGAGAGCACATTCTTCTTGCCCGCCAGGTGGGGGTTCCCAAAATTGTTGTGTTTTTGAACAAATGTGACATGGTGGATGACGAAGAGCTGATCGAGCTGGTGGAGCTGGAGCTTCAGGAGCTGCTGGATTCCTATGAATTTCCCGGTGATGAAACACCTATCATCAGGGGATCTGCTTTGAAAGCGCTGGAAAGCGATGACGGAAACAGTGATGATGCCAAGCCGATTTTCGAGCTGCTGGATGTTCTTGATTCTTATGTGCCGGAACCGGCACGGGATATGGACAAACCGTTTTTGATGCCCATTGAAGATGTATTTTCCATTTCCGGGCGCGGTACGGTTGTCACCGGTCGTATTGACCGTGGGATTATCAAGACCGGTGATGAAATCGAGCTTGTTGGTATCAGGGATACGGCCAAAACCGTGTGCACCGGTGTTGAGATGTTCAGAAAACTGCTTGACGAAGGCCAGGCCGGCGACAATGTGGGCCTTTTGCTGCGCGGCACCAAACGGGATCAGGTGGAAAGAGGCCAGGTGGTTGCCAAACCAGGTAGCATCACCCCCCATACCAAGTTCAAGGCGGAAATGTATGCATTGAGCAAGGAAGAAGGCGGACGTCATACCCCGTTTTTCAGTGGTTACAGGCCCCAGTTTTTCTTTAGAACCACAGATGTGACAGGTGTTCTGACCCTTGAAGAAGGGGTTGAAATGATCATGCCCGGTGATAATGCCACCATCAATGTCGAGCTTATTTCTCCTATTGCCATGGAAAAAGAGCTGCGGTTTGCAGTGCGTGAAGGCGGCCGTACCGTGGGCGCCGGCGTTATTGCTGAAATTATAGAATAAGATTAAGAAAGAACGCTATCATGTTGAAAACAAAAATACGGATTCGGCTCAAGGCATATGACCACAAGCTGCTTGACCAGTCTTCAATGGATATCGTTGATACGGCAAGGAAAACCGGTGCCAGAATAGTGGGGCCGGTTCCCCTTCCTACCCGCATCAACAAATTTACGGTGCTTCGGTCCCCCCATGTGAACAAGAAGTCACGGGAGCAGTTCGAGATCAGGACCCATAAAAGAATGATGGACATTTTGGAGCCGACACAGCAGACAGTCGATGCCTTGATGAAGCTGGATCTTTCAGCAGGCGTTGATGTGGAAAT
>JAABUB010000115.1 GCA_011389575.1 Desulfotignum sp.
CCCGGGTGGTGGAATTGTGTGCACCATTGTCTCCTTCCACCCACACCCTTCATCTGGAAATGGATTTTGAAAGCGCATCCTCCGGGGCAATGCCCGACACCGAATCGACCAGTAACGCAGATGAGTTACTTAGAAGAAGAGATAAAAAAGATGTGTCCGCCTGGCAGGAACGTGCCCGGGATGGCCTGGACCGCCTGATACCGCTTCTGGGCGATCCCCGGGTGGTGTCCCTGGAGACCCTGGATTATTTGCCTGCCCTGCTGCAGCCTTTGGCCGAAGCCCATGATGTCGGGATCTGTATTGATGCAGGCCACCATTTTCTCTATGATTATGATCTTGCCCACAGTTTTCAAATGTTCAAGGACCGCCTGGCCCTGGTCCATCTCCATGGGGTTGCCTGTTCCCCGAAAGGAAAAAAGGACCATACCAGCCTGGATCATCTTGCGCAACTTCAGATGCATCTGGTGCGCAGTCTGTTGGAAGGCTATGAAGGGACAGTGAGCCTGGAGGTATTTAACCGGCAGGACCTGAACCGGTCCCTGACAGTGTTGTCTGATATGTTTTATGATATTCCGTCCCATCTGCCGGGTTGAACCTTTCCATTGAAATGTGGTACGCTTCATCATGTGAAACGTGTTTAAACAGGCTGCATCCGGATCTGATTTTTGTGACCTGTCAGATGCAGGCCCGGGAAAAATGAACAGGAAACCCATTATGTCATTGGTGCAGAAAAGAAGAAAAACCCGGCAAATCCGTGTGGGCAATGTGCCTGTGGGATCAGAGGCACCGGTTTCGGTCCAGTCCATGACCAATACCCGAACCCGGGATGTGACAGCCACTGTCCGCCAGATCAAAAGCCTGGAGGCGGCCGGATGTGAGATCATCCGGGTGGCAGTACCGGAAATGGCTGATGCAGGCGCCATCCGGCAGATCAAAGAGCAGGTGACCATCCCTGTGATCGCGGACATCCATTTTGATTACAGGCTGGCCCTGGCTGCTGCTGAATCAGGGGCAGATGCGCTGCGCATCAATCCCGGCAATATCGGGGCCCGTCACAAGGTGAAAAAAGTGGTGGACTGCGCAAAAGCCCATGGGATTTCCATCCGCATAGGGGTCAATGCCGGATCTTTGGAAAAAGAGATTGCACAGCGCCTGGGGGCCACATCCGAGGCCATGACGGAAAGCGGCCTGGCAAATATCCGGATACTGGAAGACCTGGGGTTTTATGATATCAAGGTGTCGCTGAAAGCATCGGATGTGGTCCGCACCGTGGCAGCCTACCAGCTGCTGGCCCAAAAAACCGATGTGCCCTTTCATGTGGGCATCACCGAGGCAGGCGGGCTGTATGCCGGCATCACCAAATCCGCCATCGGTATCGGCATGCTGCTATCTTTGGGACTGGGGGATACCATCCGGGTGTCATTGACCCGTGATCCGGTGGAAGAGATCCGCACCGGGTATGAAATTCTGCGGGCACTGGGACTGCGGAACAGAGGGCCTGAAATCATTTCCTGTCCCACCTGCGGCCGGTGCAGGATCGATCTGTTTAAAATTGCACAGGATGTAGAAAAAGCTTTACTTGAATGCGACTCTCAGATTAAAGTTGCCATTATGGGGTGTGTGGTCAACGGGCCGGGCGAAGCAAAGGAAGCGGATATCGGCATTGCAGGCGCAGACGGCACAGGGATTATTTTTAAAAAAGGCAGGGTGTTTAAAAAAGTGGCCCAGGACCAGCTTGTGACACACCTGCTGTATGAAATCGATAAAATGACGCAAAATTCGGAGGATGTGAATGGGAACAAAGAATAAAACGGCAATTACCCCCACCCGGGAAGAGGATTACGCCCAGTGGTATCAGGAGGTCATCAAGGCATCGGATATGGCGGAAAATTCACCGGTAAGGGGCTGTATGGTCATGAAACCCTGGGGATATGCCATCTGGGAGAACATCATGAACCAGATGGATGCAGAATTCAAGAAAACCGGGGTTAAAAATGCCTATTTTCCTTTGTTTATTCCCTTGTCCTACCTGGAAAAAGAAGCTGAACATGTGGAGGGATTTGCCAAGGAATGCGCTGTGGTCACCCACCATAAACTGGAAAAAGGCAAAGACGGCAAACTGGTGCCGGCCGGCGAACTGGCCGAACCTCTCATTGTCCGGCCCACCTCTGAAACCATTATCGGCGAATCCATGTCCAGATGGACCTCTTCCTACCGGGATCTGCCCATCCTGCTGAACCAGTGGGCCAATGTTGTCCGATGGGAGATGCGTACCCGCATGTTTTTGAGAACCAGTGAATTTTTGTGGCAGGAGGGACATACAGCCCATGCCACAAAACAGGAAGCCGTACAAAGAACCATGCAGATGCTCGATCTGTATGCCGAATTTGTGGAAAAATGTCTGGCTATGCCCGTAATCAAGGGCCGTAAAACCATTTCAGAAAGATTTCCCGGTGCAGATGACACCACCTGTATTGAATCCATGATGCAGGACCGCCGGGCCCTCCAGGCCGGTACCTCCCATTTTCTGGGCCAGAATTTTGCCAAAGGCTCCGACATTCGGTTCCAGAACGAAGACGGCCAGGAGCAGTATGCCTGGACCACCTCCTGGGGCACCTCCACCCGGATGATCGGCGGCATGATCATGGTGCATTCAGATGATGACGGCCTGGTGGTGCCCCCGCGTATCGCCCCGGCCCATGTGGTGATCCTGCCCATCATCAAAAAAGGGGATGACAATACAAAGGTGCTGGAAAGCGCCAAAGCCCTGAAAGCAGCATTGCAGGCCAAAAAGTTTTACGGCCGGGCAGTGGAAGTGGAAATCGATGACAGGGATATCGGCGGTGCCAGGGGCTGGGACTGGGTGAAAAAAGGCATTCCCCTCCGGGTGGAACTGGGCCCCAGGGATATTGCCAACAACACCGTGTTCATGGCCCGCAGGGATATGCCGGCCAGCCAGAAGCAGAGCATGGACCAGGAGGTTTTTATCAATACCATCTCCGAGATCCTGGACAGTATACAACAGAATCTGTTTGACCGGGCCCTGGCGTTTCAGAAAGCCAATACCTTTCATATCGACACCAGACAGGAATTTTATGATCTGTATAAAAATACAAAAGGCGCCCATAACGGTGCTTTTGTTTTCTCCCACTGGTGCGGGTCCCGGGCATGTGAAGAACAGATTAAAAAAGATCTGTCCGTCACCATTCGGTGTATTCCATTTGACAGCCCAAAAGAACACGGCCAGTGTATCTGCTGTGAAAAAGCCAGTGAACAGCGGGTGCTGTTTGCCAAGGCCTATTAACCGGATGAAGGCCTTCAGCTATGCAGGATAGGGTCAGTCCATGATTCGCATCACCGACATACTGGACACCATTCTTGAATACAATCCGGACGCAGATCTGGATATCATTGACCGGGCCTATGTGTATTCCGCCCGGGTCCATGAAGGACAGGTCCGGCTGTCGGGAGAACCCTATCTTTCCCACCCCCTGGAGGTGGGAAAGATTCTGGCGGACATGCGCCTGGATGTGGAAAGCATTGCCGCAGCCCTGCTCCATGATGTCATTGAAGACACCCCGGCCAGCAAAGAAGATATCCAGGACATGTTCGGACCGGACGTGGCCCATATTGTGGAAGGGGTGACCAAGCTGTCAGCCCTGCCTTTTTCCAATAAAGTGGCCCAGCAGGCCGAGTCATTGCGGAAAATGATTCTGGCCATGGCGGATGACATTCGGGTGGTGCTCATCAAACTGGCGGACCGGATCCACAACATGCGGACCCTTAAATACCATAAAAACCCGGATAAACAGGCAGCCATCGCCCAGGAGACCCTGGACATATACGCACCCATTGCCGCCCGGTTGGGCATATTCTGGGTCAAGCATGAACTGGAGGAAATCGCTTTTTATTATACCCTGCCGGATGAATATGAATACATCGATGCCCTGGTGAACCGGGCCAAGGATGAAAAAGAAGCATATATCAAAGAGGTATCCACCAGCCTCCATTATAAAATGGAGGAAATGGAACTTCCCTGTGACATCAAGGGGCGGTACAAGCAGCACTACAGCATTTACCAGAAAATGGTCGCCCAGAACCTGGATTTTGATGAAGTCTATGATATCATCGCATTCCGGATCATTCTTGACACGGTTCCCCAGTGCTATGCAGCCATGGGTGCCATCCATTCCATGTGGAAGCCTATTTACTACAAGATCAAAGATTATATCGGCAATCCCAAACCCAACATGTACCAGTCCATCCATACCACAGTCATCGGCCCCAAAGGTGAGCGGGTGGAAATCCAGATACGGACCCAGGAGATGGACAGGATTGCTGAATCCGGTATTGCAGCCCACTGGAGCTACAAGGAAGGTACCCGCATCGATGAGACCACCGGGGAAATGTTTGCCTGGATCCGGAACCTTGTGGAAAATCAGGAAAATTTCAATGACCCGGATGAATTTCTCGAAAATGTGCGCATTGATTTGTATCCGGATGAAATATATGTGATCACGCCTGCCGGTGATATCAAAACCCTTCCCAAAGGGGCTACACCCGTGGATTTTGCCTACAGGATCCATACGGAGGTCGGGGCGGAATGCACCGGCGCCAAGGTCAACGCCAAAATCGTTCCTCTGGCCCATGAGCTGAAGACCGGTGATACTGTGGAGGTCATTACCACCAAGGGCCATACCCCCAGCCCGGACTGGTTGAACTTTGTCAAAACGGTCAAGGCCAGAACCAAGATCCGGGCAGTGATAAATGCCAGGGAAAAAGAACGTTCCTACTCGCTTGGCAGGGAAATGTGTGAAAAACTGTTCCGGAAGAAAAGCCAGAACTTTAATGCCCTGATAAAATCCGGCAAAATAGGGGAAGTGGCACATACCTTCGGCTTCAAGACCGTGGATGATCTTATTGCCCATGTGGGATTCGGCAAACTCACTCCCATGCAGATTTTCAACAAGGCCCTGCCCCAGCTGGAGCAGGAGACCAGAGAAGAAGGCTTTTTATCAAAAATTGCGGACA
The DNA here is from genome assembly GCA_011389575.1 of Desulfotignum sp. Classification (GTDB taxonomy): domain Bacteria; phylum Desulfobacterota; class Desulfobacteria; order Desulfobacterales; family Desulfobacteraceae; genus Desulfotignum. Next base: position 5,032 of record JAABUB010000115.1, read on the forward strand.
GCCGGCAGAAAAAATCAGACACCGGCATCATTGTAAAGGGGCTCAACGATATTCTGGTAAAATTTTCCAAATGCTGCAATCCCCTGCCCGGAGATCCCATCACCGGTTATATTACCCAGGGCCAGGGGGTAACCATTCACCGGAAAAACTGCATCAATGTCATGAAAATGAGCCAGGAAAGACTGATAGATGTCCAGTGGAGCGATGAATATACAGAATCTTATCCAGCCAGTATACGCATCAGAACCGATGACCGCTTTGGCCTGCTGGCAGATATTGCCTCAGTGATCACCAAGAATAAAACCAATATCTTAAATGCCAAAACCGATACCTCAGATACCGGTGTGGCCCTGCTGTATTTTACGGTTATGGTGGAAAGTTCAAACCAGCTGCGCAAGCTCATGTCAGAACTTCGGCGGGTGAAAAAAGTCATAGATGTCAAACGCATTGTCCGTCATGAGTAGCAGCGTGGTAAAATAGTGTCATATATGTCATGGGCCCTGTGAAACAGCCAAAGCCCATGCAAAAGGAAGATGTTATATGAAAAAAAAATTTATTCTGGACACCAATGTTATCCTGCATGACAGCGGGTGCCTTCACCAGTTCAAGGACAATGATATTTATATCCCCATTACGGTGATTGAAGAACTGGATAAATTCAAAAAGGGGAATAATGTAATCCACTGCAATGCCAGGGATTTTTTACGAAACCTGGATGCATTGTCCAGCGAGAGAATGTTCAACGGCGGCGTACCCATTGAAGACGGGAAAGGTTCCATTGCCATTTGTCTGGATGTGAAGCTGGACGATAAGATCAAAGAAAATTTTACGGAAATAACCCCGGACATAAAGATTTTAAATATTGCCTATTCCATTGCCAAAAAACACAAATTCCAGAATGTTATCTTTGTCACCAAAGATGTCAACCTGCGGCTTCGGGCCAGATCCATTGGCTTGAAAACCGAAAACTATAATTCAAAATTTGTTGAAAATATTTCAGATATGTATACTGGGCTGCAGGTTTTAGAGTATGTCCGGCACGAGGTTTTTGACAGTCTGTTTAAAAAGCCCTATGAGGTAACCAAAACCAGCCTGGGCCTGGACAAAGAGTTTTATGCCAATGAGAATCTGATTTTGAAAAACGGATCCAATTCTGCACTGGCGTTTTATGACGGCCAGACCCGGATGGTTAAATCCATCCAGCCCCAGACATGTTACGGCATCAAGCCCAGAAATTCCGAGCAGAGCTTTGCCCTCAATGCCATGCTCAATCCGGATATCCCCCTGGTTACGATCTCAGGCAAAGCCGGCACCGGAAAAACCCTGCTGGCCCTGGCAGCTGCTTTGGCCAGAAAACAGCTGTACCGCCAAATATTTATTGCCAGACCGGTGGTTCCCCTGAGCAACAAGGACTTGGGCTTTCTTCCCGGAGATGTAGCCTCCAAGCTGGATCCGTATATGCAGCCGCTATATGATAATCTGACGGTGCTCCAGAATCATTTTAATGAGAACAATACCAATTCCAGGCAGATCAAAGAACTGATCGAGGAAGAAAAGATAGTGATCACCCCCATCTCATATATCAGGGGGCGATCCATTGTCCGGGTTTTCTTTATTGTGGATGAAGCACAGAACCTGACTCCCCATGAGGTGAAAACCATCATTACCCGGGCCGGGGAGGGCACCAAGATCGTATTTACCGGTGATATTTTCCAGATTGATCATCCCTATCTGGACAGCCAGACCAACGGGCTTGCCTATATCATTGAAAAAATGAAAGGCCAGCCGCTGTATGCCCATATCAATCTGGAAAAAGGGGAGCGGTCCGACCTGGCGGAACTGGCTGCAAAAATTTTATAGCGCTCAAGCGCTGCAGCTAGGCGGCCTTAACCACCTTACCGGCTTTGATGCAGCTGGTACACACGTCAATTTTTCTGACACAGCCTTCTTTGATAAGGGCCCGGACCCGCTGGAGATTGGGGTTGAATCTTCTTTTGTTCAGGTTGTGGGCGTGGCTGACATTATTACCGACCATGGGTTTTTTTCCGCAAATAGCACATTGTTTTGACATATCCGTAACTCCTGAAAGAATAATTATTTTATTAAAAAATTAACCTGATACTCCTACATCTTCTTTGAGAAAAAGTAAAGGAAAAACTACTCTTTTTTAGCGGTTTGGGCCTTGGCGGCACTTTCAGGTATCAGGCTCAGGGCTGTCTGGCTTTGGTCTGTTCCGGGATAAAATTCCACAATATATTCAAAGCGTTTTAAAGCAGCCTGGTATTGTTTGGTTTTCAAATAAAATTGTGCCACATACAGCTCATGGCCGGCGATCTTGTCAATACACGCATGGATAAGATCCGGTGCTTTTTGGGCATATTCACTGTCTGGAAACTGCTCTATCACCCTTTTGAATTGGGCCAGTGCATTTTTTGCCGGGGTGATATCCCTGTCCACCGTATCGATCCGGTTAAACCAGCACATGCCTGTTTGATTAATAACGTAAGGGACCGCCTCATTTCTTGGGTGCATTTTTTCAAACTGTTCATAGGCAATCACTGCCTGTTCATATTCTTCCAGGTGAAAATGGGCGTCGGCAATTTTAAGTTCCGCCAGGATGGCGTATCTGGAAAAAGGATACCAGTCTTTGAGATCCCTATATGCCTTGACCGCATCCTTGTAATCCTCACGCATAAAAGCGGAGGCCCCTTCAGCAGCAAGCTGTTCAGCGGTTTTTTCCATTCTTCGGGAATCTTCAAACAGGGCACAGCCGGAAAAAAGCAGGACCACACATGCCAGCAATACGATTTTTTTCATTTCACAGATTCTCAATATAATGTTCTGCAGCCAGGGTGGCTATGGCACCGTCCCCCACTGCTGTGGACACCTGCCGCAGGGGGGTGTCTCTGATATCGCCTGCAGCATATACCCCCGGGATATTGGTTTCCATCCGGCCATCGGTACGGATAAATCCATATTCATCAGTAATGATGTCATCGCCTAAAAATTCCGCATTGGGCAAGGTTCCCACCCAGATGAAACACCCGTCCGCCTTAAGGGTTTTTTCCTCTCCGGTTTTGACATTTCTGACATGGACCCCTTCAATACCAAAGAGCCCTTCAACACCGGTGGCCACAGTATCCCAGAGTATTTCGATCTTGTCGCTGGCAAAGGCCCTTTCCTGGAGAATTTTGGCTGCCCTGAGTTGATCCCTGCGGTGAAGCAGAAAGACTTTTTTCACAAATTTTGTCAGATAAATGGATTCCTGTACAGCTGTGTCGCCGCCGCCGATGGCCACAACGGTTTTGTCCTTGAAAAAAGGGGCATCACAGGTAGCACAAAAAGAGATTCCCTTGCCCATATATCGGTCTTCGCCGATTCCCAGTTTTTTGGGAGAGGCCCCGGATGCAATGATCAGGCTTTTGGTTGAAATGGTTCTGTCTGCAAGCACCACTTCTTTCTTATCCTTGTCCAAATTCAGAGAATGAACCCCTGCTGTCTCGATTTTCAGACCCATCTCTTCGGCTTGCAGTATCATTTTTTCCGCCAGATCAAATCCGCTGATGCCTTCAGGAAAACCCGGATAGTTTTCTATCCAGTCTGTGACAATGATCTGGCCGCCGGGCACGGCTTTTTCCAGCAGCAATACATTCATTCTGGCCCTGGCAGCATAAATCCCGGCAGTGAGTCCGGCCGGCCCGGCACCGATGATCACAAGATCATAATCAAAATCTGTCATGCAAAAATCTCCTTACAAGACATTTTTAATGGTTTGCTCAAGCTTTTCCTTGCCAACCATGCCGGTAATCTGTTCGGCAACTTCTCCATTCTTGAAAAAGATCAGGGTAGGAATGGCCTGGACCCCGTATTTGCTGGGGCTGATGGGATTTTCATCCACATTGACCTTGGCAAAGGTCATCTGCTCACCATATTCTTTTTCCAGGGCTTCCACCGTAGGAGCGATGGCTTTGCAGGGGCCGCACCAAGGTGCCCAGAAATCCACCATTATAGGTTTTGCTGATTGCAGTACTTTTTCTTCGAATCCATCGTCATCAATTTCTATGATATTTTCTGCCATGGTTATATCCTGTTTACATTTTAAGGTTAAATTTTTTATACATGAAATGATGCATTCAACTGCAACTACTGCA
>JAABUB010000116.1 GCA_011389575.1 Desulfotignum sp.
ATACGTGATAAGTCAAGAAAATAATACATGTGTGAACAGGCAAAAACCCATGGAAAATATTTTAAATTATACCAGAGAAGACCTTTCTTTGTGGCTTGAAAAAAACGGCATCCGTTCCTTTCGGTCCGGTCAGATATTCAAGTGGCTCTATTTGAAGCTGGCAAAAGATTTTGAACAGATGACCGATCTGGGAAAAGATCTGCGCACGTTGCTCTCCAGCCATTTTTATTTTGACTGCCTGACCCTGGAAGACAAACAGGTGTCAGCCGATACCACCACAAAATATCTGTTCAGACTGCAAGACGGTTCCTGCATTGAATCAGTGCTTATTCCGGAAAAAGACCATTTTACCCTGTGTGTTTCCTCCCAGGTGGGGTGTGCCATGAACTGCCGGTTCTGCCTTACTGCCAAAGACGGATTGGTCAGAAACCTCAGTGTGGGTGAAATTGTTGCCCAGATCCGGGAGGTGCGGATTTTTTTGCGCCAGAACCACATCGATCCATTGAAATTGTCCAATATCGTGTTCATGGGCATGGGGGAACCCCTGGCCAATTATGACAATCTGATCCAGGCCCTGGAAATTATCACGGATACCGATTTAGGCTTGAAATTTGCCACCAGACGGGTCACGGTATCCACCTGCGGCCTTGTGCCGGGAATCCTGGCCCTGGGAAAGAGCTCTTCCGTCAACCTGGCCGTATCCCTCAATGCCACGGACAACCGGACCAGATCCCGGCTCATGCCCGTAAACAATACCTATCCCCTGGAAAAACTGCTGGCAGCCTGTCAGGATTTTACCATGAAGCCCAGAAACAAGATCACCTTTGAATATATTTTGATCAAAGGGGTCAATGATTCCCCCGGCCATGCCAGACACCTGGTCCGGCTGCTTGCCCCGGTTCGGGCCAAGATCAATCTCATTGCATTCAACCCGCACCCGGACTGCGATCTGGAGCCGCCTGATCCGCAAACTGTACAGGCATTTCTCCAGATTCTGCTGGACAGGAAGATGACTGCTATTCTCAGAAAAAGCAAAGGCGCTGATATTCTGGCTGCCTGCGGTCAGCTGCGCGCCAGACAAAGCAGGGGCCAAAACCATTGAAAACCGCTGAAAGATCCTTATATTCAGCTACAGGATTGACATATGGGGTGCATTTCAGGAAAAATACACCAAACCCGTAAATGTGAATGGAAAAAATCATGAATGATATCAGTTTGGAAAACAAAAAAGTTCTCATTGTTGACGATGAACCGGATGTGCTGGACTCTCTGGAAGAACTGCTGGATATGTGTAATGTGGTACGGGCCCAATCCTTTGAAGAAGCTGACAGGCTTTTACATGAGCAGGAATTTGATATTGCGATACTCGATATTATGGGGGTGGATGGATACCAGTTGCTGGAAACCGCCAATAAAAAGGATATTGTGACCGTGATGCTCACGGCCCACGCCCTGAGCCCGGAAAATATAAAAAAATCCTATCTCGGGGGTGCGTGTTCCTATATCCCCAAAGAAGAAATGATCAATATAGAAACATTTCTTCTGGATGTGCTCAAGGCAAAAAAAGAGGGAACAAATCCCTGGACCAGCTGGTACAAACGCCTGGCTTCCTTTTGTGAAAAAAAGTTCGGCAAGGACTGGGACAAGGATGAAAAAGAGTTCTGGGAAAAAATGATCTATTATTGATCACCTGCCCCGTCCCCCTTTGACGCCGGTTAAAATGCCCCCTATGATGCCGGTCAAATTTTCAGCGACTGGAAATCTGAAACAGCCGGGGTGGTGACGGTAACCTGTGTCTGCCGATCTTTTGATGTTACCCTGATCTCTGTAATTTCACCGGTTCCGGCTTTGGTATAGGCAGCGGTCATTTCTGCTGCTGTCTGGATTTGCGCTTTGTCAAACCGGCCGGTGAGCAGGGTGACAGGACCGGGCAGATATGTATGATCAAGGCGGGCATCAACTGCAGGATCATACCAGGCCAGCATCTGCTGGTTGTCATACCTGGACCGTCCTATCACCAGTTTGCAGTCATCTGTAAGCCGAAAATGCCGGCCGTATTTAAGCAGATGCAAATGGCGCACTTCCTGGTTCTTCTGGATAAAAAGCAGGTCTCTGAGCCTGATGGAAAACTGTTTGTCCGTGAGCAGGCAGCCTCCGGCAGGGGCAGGATATTCGGTAATACCCAATTTGTTTGCCAGAGCCATCTGGTCTTTTCTGGACCGGCCGCTGATGCCCAAAAGTCTGGTTCTGTCCACCAGACCGGATTTTTCCATTCTGGTTTCCGGCAGGCACAAGGCGCTTAAGGGCCTGAGGATAGCACCTTTAAAAAAACTGTTTTTCTCCACATACTGGAGGGCGTTTTTTGTCTGGGATTTGGGCCGCTGGCCCACCACCTCTCCGCTGAACAAAAAATCAAACCCCTGTTCGTTCATGATATGGCCGGCTTTTTCAAACATCAGGGCATGGCAGTCCATGCAGGGGTTCATGTTCTTGCCGAACCCTGCTTTGGGCGCGGACATCATCTGCATGTATGTTGTGGTGATATCCTGGGTTACAAGGGGGATGTTGCAGTGTTCTGATGCTTTTTTTGCCTTGTCAGCGGAAAAAAACGGGGTTTCAAAACTGATCCATGTTACATCAATGCCCTGGTTTTTGAGCACCAGTCCGGCCAGCATGCTGTCCAGCCCGCCGGAACACAGCCCCAATGCCCTGACAGGGCTTGTACTTTTTTTTTGTGTCATATATAAGATTCTTTCATGAACAAGGCTGATATTACATTTTTGCTCCGGACATTAAAAGACCGGTACCCGGATGTCAAGACCCAGCTGGTGCACAAGACCCCGTTTCAGCTGCTGACAGCCACCATTTTATCAGCCCAGTGTACAGACCGGCAGGTCAATCTGGTTACACAAAAGCTCTTTGCCCGGTTCCCGGATCCTGCTGCATTGGCCCAGGCCTCTCTTGCAGACATCAAAATGCTTATCTATTCCACAGGATTTTACAACAACAAGGCCAAAAATATCAAAGCCTGTGCCCTGGCACTGCTGGAGCGCCATAACGGCCAGGTGCCCCATGACCTGGATCTTCTGGTGAAACTGCCCGGTGTGGGAAGAAAAACCGCCAATGTGGTGAGGTCCGCTGTCTTCGGCCTTCCGGCCATTGTGGTGGACACCCATGTGCTGCGCATATCCGGCCGACTGGGTCTGACAAAAAGCCGTGATCCGGTGAAGGTGGAATTCGGTCTCATGAAGATCATTCCTGAATCTGCCTGGAGTGATCTGTCTTTGCAGTTCATTTATTTTGGAAGGGAAATCTGCGATGCCAGAAAACCCTTGTGCAGCACCTGCCCATTGTTTGATATCTGCGTTTTTCCAGGCAAGGGATAAAATACATTCACGGCGGTCTGGACCAAAGACCGCTGGTGATAGTGCTCAGTGCCGTATATGGGTCAGGCTGGTGATGATCAGGGACCGCACATGGTCGTCATCCAGGGAATAGTACACAATTTTTCCCTGGCGCCGGTTCTTGACGATTTTAAGCCCCCTGAGAATGCGCAGCTGGTGGGATACGGCAGATTCGCTCTGGCTGCAGATGGCGGCAATATCACAGACACAATGCTCCGTGTCCAGAAGACACAGCACAATTTTCAGCCGGGAAGGGTCGCTCAATGCCTTGAATATGGCAGACATCCCCATGATATCTTCCGGGGCAGGCAAAGAGAGCAGGGTGGCACTTACCTTTGCAGCATCAATGCATTTTTCTGAGCACACATCCATCTCTTTTTCATGCATGTCCGTCATTCCCGGTCCTGCTTCCGGTGGGGGCAGGCATCAAGGGTGGCAATAAAGGCCACGAATTTTTTAAAGGTGCGGGTGTCCATGGCATGTTCCATGCGGCAGGCGGTTTCATCTGCCTGCTGCTCATCCACCTCCAGTATCCTGAATAAAAAGTCCTTGAGCACAGTATGGCGGTATGCAATTTTTTTGGCAATTTTTTCTCCTTCCGGGGTCAGGGTCACGTACCCGTAAGGCTCGTAATTGATCAGGTTCTGGGAAGCCAGTTTTTTGAGCATTCCGGTGACAGAGCCTCTTTTGATATTGAGTTTTGCCGCAATATCCTTGGACCGGGCCACTGTTTTTCTGGTCTGCAGGTCCAGTATGGTTTCCAGATAATCTTCCAGGCTTTCGGAAAGGGGAATGGTTTTTTCCATGGAATTTCCTCCATTTTGTTTGTCCTGTTCTTTTTATATGCCATTGATATAGTAAGTCAAATAAATATTTTTTTATATGTTTGAAAATATTATTGACAATACTAAAAGTTAGTTATATAAAACTTTGAAAGCAAAAACATAGAATAGCTGTTGTACATATATTCGCAGAAAAGAGACAATCAATGACATACATGCAGTTACGACAGATGCAGGTGAACCAGACCGGCACCATTTCGGGTGTCAGGGCAAAAGGAGAGCGGGGCAGAAAGATCCGGGACATGGGTCTTGTACCGGGAAAACAAATACGGGTTCAGGGCAGTGCCCCACATGGATCATGTCGTAAAATACCCATTTGTGCCGTTTGTCACCATGTATATATGGCCGGCGTCCGGGGTGGGGACAGCCAGGTTGCGGCAGTAAAGCCTGTTCAGAAGAAGATATCCAAAATATGAATTTTGTTTTTGTGGTTGTCATGGTCAAAATCAACATTATAGTATAAGCATTATTGATTAAAAACCCCCAATGCACAGCAGAGGTGTTATATGACTGATGACAACAGACCCGTTACTCCTGAAATTGTTAATGCCAAGGGAGAAGAGGAGACAGGGAACACGGAAAAACAGCAGAGCAGTGGCGGCCAGCTTATCACCCAGAGCCATAAACCGGATATTCTTTATATCGTTCCCATCACCGGGCGCCCCCATCTGCCGGCCCAGGTGCAGCCTTTGGTGGTAAGTAAACAGCGGTGGGAAGAAACCCTGGTCAAGGCGGCCAACGATTCCCACAACCTGCTGGGGCTCAGTTATCTTTCTGAAGTCAAAGGGAAATATGTCTATAAAGAAGATTTTCCTGAAGTGGGGTGTGTAGTACGGATGCTCAACATGGTAGAGGTGGAGGACAATATCCAGTTCATTGCCCAGGGCCTGGAAAGGTTCAGGATAAAGAAATTTTTGTCGGATAAACCCCCTTTTGTGGTTCAGGTGGAATATTTCAAGCCGCTGAAGGAGGATGAGGACAAACTCAAGGCCTATGCCATTTCCATCATCAGTTCCATCAAACAGCTGCTGTCTTTGAATCCGTTATATTCTGAAGAACTCAAGCAGTACCTGGGCCGGTTCAGTCCGGATCAGCCCTCGCCATTGACGGATTTTGCCGCCGGTATCACCACGGCATCCGGGGATGTGCTCCAGGAAATTCTGGAAACAGAATCTGTTATGGATCGTATGAAGCAGGTGCTCATGCTCCTGCAAAAAGAAATTGAAATTGCCAAGCTCCAGACCCAGATCCGCAAAGACATCAATACCCAGGTGGATGAGAATAAACGCAAATTTTTTCTCAAAGAACAGCTCAAGGCCATCCAGAAAGAACTGGGAATGGAAAAAGATGACAAAACATCTGACGTGGACCGGTTCAAACAAAGATTTGAAGAACTGGATCCCCCGGAAGAGGTGGCCAAACGGTTTGAAGAAGAAATTGAAAAATTATCCGTGCTGGAAACCGGATCCGCTGAATACGGGGTTACCAGAAATTATCTTGACTGGATAACCGCTTTTCCCTGGGGGGTGTATTCTGAAGACAATATAGACATTGAGCGGGCGGAAAAGGTCCTGGACCGGGATCATGCCGGGCTTTCCGATGTCAAGGAGCGGATTATCGAATTTTTTGCCGCAGGGGTATATAAAAAAGATGTGTCCGGTTCCATCATATTGTTTGTGGGCCCGCCCGGTGTGGGTAAAACTTCCATTGGTAAATCCATTGCCGAAACCCTGGGCCGCAAGTTCTACCGCTTCAGCCTCGGGGGTATACGGGATGAGGCGGAAATAAAGGGGCACCGCAGAACCTATGTAGGGGCCATGCCCGGTAAAATGGTTCAGGCCCTCAAAGACACAAAAGTGGCCAATCCTGTGATCATGCTGGATGAGGTGGACAAAATCGGGATTTCCTACCAGGGAGATCCGGCATCCGCCCTGCTGGAGGTGCTGGATCCGGAGCAGAATGCTGAATTTTTGGACCATTACCTGGATCTTCGCATTGATTTGTCCAAAGTATTGTTCATCTGTACGGCCAATACCCTGGATACCATTCCCAGTCCCCTTCTGGATCGCATGGACAGGATCAACCTGTCCGGATATATTACTGAGGAAAAAATAGAAATTGCCAGAAAACACCTGTGGCCCAAGCTGCTGAAACGAAACAAACTGGCAGCCTCAACCATTACCATCACCGATCCCACCATCCGCTATCTGATTGAAGGATATGCCAGAGAAGCGGGTGTGCGGAATCTGGAAAAACTGCTCAATAAAATCATCCGTAAAAGTATTGTCACTATTTTAAAAGAGAAAAAAGAAAAGGTACGGATAACCATCAAATCCCTGGAGGAATATCTGGGTCATCCGGTTTTTAAAAAAGAAAAACAGATGCAGGGCGTGGGTATTGCCACAGGTCTTGCCTGGACCTCAATGGGCGGGGTCACCCTGCCCATTGAGGCGGTGAAGGTCCATGAAAAGAATTCCGGCATCACGCTGACCGGTAAACTCGGAGAGGTGATGCAGGAATCTGCTTCCATTGCGTTGTCTTATGTGCGGGCCAATGCCAAAACCCTTGGCATTGATAATGGATATTTTGATGATGCCTTTATCCATCTGCATGTGCCTGAAGGGGCCACCCCCAAAGATGGTCCCAGTGCCGGTGTCACCATCACCACCGCCCTGGTTTCCCTGGCCCGTAAAAAGGTGATCTCACGGCCCCTGGCCATGACAGGAGAAATTACACTCACAGGCAAGGTATTGCCGGTAGGAGGGATCAAGGAAAAGATTATCGCGGCCCGAAGATCCAAAATCAATGAAATCATTCTGCCTGAAGGGTGCATCAGTGAATTTGAAAAATTACCTGATCATATCAAAGAAGGCATTGATTTTTCTTTTGCCACACACTACAAAGAAATTTTCCGGCAGGTATTTGAAAAAAAGTAAGCAGACACTGAAACTTTACTAACGCGGGAAACCCGCAACCCGGGTGCCTCTCCTCATTTCCTTGTTTTTTTTAACAGAAACTGAGGTGTAAGACACTACGCGTAACCATTAAATCAGTGCCTTGATCCGCTCCCAGCCCTGTTTGGGAATGTGGGCACCTACAACCTGGCAGACCTCGTATCCGCAGGCTGATGCCAAAGCACCGCTTTTTTCGATGGAAAAGCCATTGGCAATGCCAAAAAGAAATCCAGCCGCCCACAGATCCCCGGCCCCGGTGGTGTCTATGGCCGGCTGGCCAGTGACTGCTTCAATCCGGGTGATGGTGCCATTAAATGAAATATAACTGCCTCTTTTTCCCAGTTTCAATACAGCATAGGTGACATGTTCGGAAAGGGCGTTGATGGCTTTTTTTTCGTCTTCAAATCCGGTATAGGCGGCTGCCTCGTCTTCATTGGCAATGAGGATGTCCACATACTCCCGGACCACCTCTTCCAGGATCCGACGGCAGCCGTTCACCACCTCAAAACTGGCCAGGTCCAGGGCAATCATGGAACCGGCCTCTTTGGCCGCCTGCACCGATGCCATCATCAGTTCCGGGTTGAAGAGCAGGTAGCCTTCAATGACGGATATGGTGGTATCGGCAAACAGATGGGGGCCAATCCGGGCCGGATCCAGTTCGGTTGCTGCCCCCAGATGGGTAAACATGGACCGCTGGGCATCCGGTGTAACCACGGATATCACGCTTCCTGTAAGAGAAGAAGACAAGGTGAGGCTGGTTTCCACCCGGGCAGAGCGCAGGGCATCTTCAAACAGGGTGCCGAAGTTATCATTTCCTCTTCTGCCGATGAACCTGGCAGTGCCTCCCAGGCGGCCCACTCCTATGATGGTGTTACAGGCAGCACCCCCTGTAACAATGACAGGGTTTTCATTGGTTTTTGCCAGGATGTTGTCAATATCAGCTGCCTCCACCAGGGTCATCCCCCCCTTTTTTTTACCGAATAATTTTAAAAAATCATCTGTCTCATTGATGAGGATGTCCACCAGAGCGGATCCGATACCGGTAATCCGCTTATTGTATTGCTGCGTCATAATATGTCTCCAAAAAATTAGGTTGTTCGTCCCAGCATAGAAAATTCCAGGCCGTTGTCAAGTGTTTTCTCATATCCTTAGCAAAATATGAACATATCTTGATATATTTCTGGGCAACTATTGACAAATGATGAATAAGCCGATATAAATGTTAGTCCAAATAACGCTGTTAACCAAAATATATGCATGACATTACAATAATTTTTATCACATTTTAAAAAGGAGCATGAAATGTCAGAAAATCAAACTTTTTTGTTTACATCTGAATCCGTAACCGAAGGCCATCCTGATAAAGTGGCAGACGCCATATCAGACAGCATCCTGGATGCCATCATGGCAGAGGATAAAAACTGCCGGGTCGCCTGCGAGACCCTTGTTACCACAGGGCTTGCCATGGTAGCCGGAGAAATAACCACTGACTGCTATGTGGATATTCCCGAAGTGGTCAGAAACACCATCCGGGACATCGGGTATAATTCATCCACCATGGGATTTGACTGGAAGACATGCTCTGTTATTACCACTATTGACCAGCAGTCTGTTGATATTGCCCAGGGGGTGGACCAAGGGGCCGGCCTGCATAAAGAACAGGGAGCAGGGGACC
>JAABUB010000117.1 GCA_011389575.1 Desulfotignum sp.
AGTGAGATCCACCTTGTCACTGTCTCCTTTTTTCACCTCTTTGATGGTAAAAAGTTCAGGATCGGTCACATCGGCTGAGAATTCTTCAATTTCCGCTGCAGCCGGGGAAGCTTTGGCCTCAATGGCATTGGGCCGCACCGTTGCCAGAAAAACTTCCGTATCCACTTTCAGGGTGGCAAAGGTTTTACCGGAAAAATGGGATTTTTTTGCTGTTTTGGCCTGGATATCCAGGGCCACACAATCAGACACCAATGGCTGGTCCATGATGGCTGCAACGCGGGCAAACAGATCTTTTCCGGTGGTGGATGCGGTTCCCAGAAAGGCGGTAAGGCTGTATTTTTCCACAGCCGCAGCCAGCGCAAGTGCTGCAAGATCAGGGTTGGCAGACACATCCTTGCCGGAAGCTGTCAGCTTCACGATTTTGGCTGCACCATATTCCGCAAGTTTGTCCTTAAGGCCTGCCGGATCAGCATCGGTTACCAGTGCGATTATTTCCTGACCGGCTGCAGCTGTCATCACTCCCAGGGAGGTTTCCTTGACCGCACCGTTTTCAGTTTCAATCAATATGCCAGTACTGGCCATAACATCTATCTCCTTATTTTATAAAACCTTTTCATCTTGTTTCAGGACCCGGATAAGTTCGGTTACCTGTTCTTCCACTGATCCTTCAATCATTTTTGCACCGGTTCTTTCAGGCACAGGTTCCAGTTTTTCCAGGGTCACACCCTGGGCAGATGAATCAAGTCCAAGATCTGCAAGGGTCATTTCGTCAATTTTCTTTTTCTTGGCCTTCATGATGTCCGGGAATTTGGGGTATCTGGGTTCATTCAGCCCTTTTGTGGCGCCGATCACGCAGGGAAGGCCCATTTCGATGACCTGCTTGTCCCCGCCGCCGACTTCCAGTTCAGCAACCGCCTTTTTTCCGTCCACAGACAGGGTGCTCACTTCGTTGACCACAGGCATGCCAAGGGAATGGGCCAGCCGGTACTGGGTCTGGAAACTTTCGGTATCCACAGAGCCTTTGCCGGTGAATATAATATCCGGCAGTCCGTCTTTTTCCATGGCAGCCTTTAATGCTTTGGCCGTAAGGGAGGCATCCAGGAACTGGCTGTCTGTTGTGACCAGAATGGCCCGATCAGCGCCCATGGCCATGGCAGACCGAATGGTGGCGGCTGCGTCGGCTTTTCCCACAGTAACGATCACCACTTCACCGCCGTTTTTTTCCTTCAGTTTGACAGCCTCTTCCACCCCGTATTCATCATAAGGATTGACAACAAACTTGATTTCCGAATCCTTGAATGCGTTTTCCCCCTCAATTTTGATGGTGGCTGCCGTGTCAGGCACATGTTTTACACACACACAAATTTTCATATTTTACCTCTAAAAAATCGATTTAGCTTTTCATTTTTTCATTTTTGGGATCATACAGGGGCATGGCCACAACCCGGGCACTGCGTTTACGCCCCAGAATTTCCACATCCATGTTTGTGCCAATTTCTGCAAACTGTGGTTTAACATACCCCAGGGCAATGCTTTTTTCTACCCGGTGGCCGTATCCACCGGAAGATGTCATGCCGATACGTTCATCACCATGGAAAATCGGGTTGTATCCAAAGGGATCCGAATCTGTGGCATCCACCACCATGCAGACCAGTTTCTGGGCAATCCCTTCTTTTTTCTGTTTTTCAATGCCTTTTTTTCCATTGAATTCCTTGTCCATTTTCACGGTCCAGGCCACATTGGTTTCCAGCGGTGTGTGATGAACGTTCATTTCACTCTTCCAGGCAAGGTATCCTTTTTCCAGACGCATGGAATCCATGGCATGCATACCGATGAGACGGATGTCAAAGTCTGCGCCGGCATTCATCAGATCATGGTACAAGGTGATCTGGTGCTGGATGGGATGAAAGATCTCAAATCCCAGTTCACCCACATAGTTCATGCGGTTGACCCGGCACTTGGTCCGGCCCACGTAAATCTCCCGGGAGGTACCGAATTTGTAGGCTTCATTGGAAACATCATCATACGCCACCTTGGCCAGCACTTCGCGGGATTTGGGTCCCACCAGCACCAGACATCCCATCTTGTAAGTGATGTCTTCCATGCCTACGGAACCGTCTTCGGGCAGATTTTCGATCATCCAGTGCTGGTCGTGTTTTTTGCCGACCGAGGCAGTGACACAGAAAAATTCATTTTCATTGACCCGGGTTACGGTCATGTCGGTCTTGAAACTGCCGTTATGGTCCAGCATGGGGCTCAAGGCGATACGTCCGTCTTTTTCCGGCACCTTCTGGCAGGTCATCTTGTTGAGCCAGTCTTTGGCACCGGGTCCTGCAATTTTTGTTTTGGCAAACCGGGTCAGATCAATGATGCCCACTTTTTCCATGACATGTTTGCATTCCGCGCCCACGTGCTTGAATGCATTGGACCGTCTCCAGGAGGGTTCTTCATATTCATCTTCGCCCCTGGGCGGAAAATAGTTGGGGCATTCCCATCCATAGTAATCAGCAAACACGGCATTGGCCTGTTTCTGGTATTCATAGATTGGGGAAGTGCGGTTGGGCCGGGCAGCGGGCCTGACCTCATTGGGATAGATGATGGAGTAAAGCCGCGGATACGTATCGGCAATTTTTTCCGTGTTATAGGCCCAGTTGGCATAGGAACCATACCGCCGGGAATCCATTGGCCACAGGTCGATTTCAGGCTCTCCGTTCATCATCCAGCCGGCCAGGTAATGGCCGATTCCCCCGGCCTGGGTGATGCCGAAGCTATACCCGCAGGCATTGTAGAAGTTTTTCAGTGGTGCGGCCGGACCCACCAGGGGTTCGGCGTTGGGGGTATAGGTGATGGGACCGGCAGTGACGTGTTTGAAACCGGTTTCACCCAGGATGGGGAACCGTTCGATACCCCCTTCGATACAGTCGGAAATGTTGTCAAAATCCGGGTTCAGTTCTTCCTGGGCATAATCCCAGGGCACACCTTTTTTGTACCACTGCTGGCCGTTGGCTTCATACAGGCCCAGTATCAGGGAATCCATTTCCTGGCGCAGGTAGATGGATTTGTCCGGGTCCCGCATCAGGGGCAGGTAGGTATCCCGGTCCACAATTTCCTGAATCGATTCATAAAGGATATGGGTGTGGGCAATGGAAATGGAGGGGATCTCCAGTCCAACCATCTGTGCCACTTCCGGTGCCCACAGGCCGGCGGCGTTCACCACGTTTTCACAGGTGATGTCGCCTTTATCGGTCTGCACCACCCATTCGCCAGTGGATTTCTGATAGATACCGGTGACCATGGTGTGAAGGTTGAACTCCACCCCGAGTTTCCGGGCCCCCTTGGCCATGGCCTGGGTCAGGGAGTTGGGATCCACATCCCCGTCATCCGGCCAATACAGGCCACCCAGGAGCCCGTCCGTCTGTATAAAGGGATGCATTTTCCCGATCTCTTCCGGGGTGATATAAGAAACATCCAGGCCCAGGCAGCGGTTCATGGAATAGGCATATCCCAGTTCATCCATACGCCCCTGGTTGTCCGCCGTCCGGATGGAGCCGGTAGTGTGCCACCCGACAGGCTGACCGGTCTCTTTTTCCAGTTCCTTATAGATCTCGATACTCTTTTTGTTCACTTGGGTGCCGTAATAGTTGGAATGAAAAAAGGACACATTCCCTGCCGCCATCCAGGTAGACCCGGAGGTCAGCTCATGTTTTTCCAGAAGAACAACATCATCTTTCCATCCATATTTTGCCAGGTGATAGGCCACGGAAACGCCAATGACGCCGCCACCAATCACAACCGCTCTTGCAGTGTTTTTCATAATTATTACCTCTCTTTTTTATATGATGCCTGTACAAACATCTCCTACCAGTATGCACTTTATGTACCAAAAATGTCATTGGTTTTCCTGACTAAACCGTGATTTTAACCGGAAAAATTTGAGGAACCTTGACATTTCTGATAAAAATTTAATGAAATTCCCATAAAAATAAAAACAACATTCTCCTAAGCGGTCCAATGAAAGGTATCAAAAAATTAAAAAATTTTTCGTTTACAGTAAATTTATTTTACACTTTTTACACAGATTCTTTGACGATAAAGTCTTTGCGGTTAATGCTGTATTTTTTTAATTTATAGTGAAAGGACTGGGGGGAAATCCCCAGTCGGCGGGCTGCCCTGGCTGCATTTCCCCGTGCCCGGGACAAAGCGGTCATGATCATTTCCATTTCATTGGATGCCTGGGTTTCCAGCAGGCTGCCTGCAGATTCCGCCTTGTTGTTACAGCCGGTACCTCGTACCCCGGTCCGTTCCTTGCCTGCAAAACTGAAGATATGGGGCGGCAGGTGGGCCAGGTGGATAAGACTTGCGCCCCCCACCATGTTCATGGATGCTTCAATGATATGCTCAAGCTCCCGAACATTGCCCGGCCAGTCATAACCGGCAAACAGCTGTGCCACCCTGGGAGAAACAGTTTTTACATTCTCTCCCAGGGCCTGGTTGTATTTTACGATAAAAGACCGGATCAATGTGTCCAGTTCTCCTTTGCGCTCGCGCAAAGGGGGCAGCAGAACGGACACAACCCCCATGCGATAGAAAAGATCCATGCGAAGAGAGCCGTTTTGAATGATTTTCAACGGGGGCAGTCCCACTGAGGATAAAATTTTTACATCCAGGTCTATTTCCTTGAGAGAGCCCAGTTTTCTCACCTTTTTTTCCTGGATAACCCGGAGAAGTTTGGCCTGAAGGGTCAGGGGCATGGCATCCAGTTCATCCAGAAAAATGGTCCCGCCGTTGGCCTGTTCAAACAGGCCGGGCTTGTCAATGGCGCCGGTAAAAGAACCCCTGGACGTACCGAACAATATGCCTTCGAGCAGGTTTTCCGGTATGGCTGCGCAATTGACGGGAATAAACAGTTTTTTCTTTCTTGGACTGTGATTGTGTATGGACTGGGCAAACAATTCCTTGCCAGTACCGGTTTCTCCGGAAATCATGATGGGAGAAGGAGACCCGGCAGACATTCTGGCAATGCGGATGGCATTGCACATCTTGGTATCTGATGCAATAATATCCTTAAAGGAGAATCGGGTGCCGTTCCGGGATTTTTTCTGCACAGAATTGACAGTTGACGACTGTGATAATATCACTTTTTCAAGAAGCTGGTATTCTTTGGAAAAATTGATGGCTCCGATGAGGTGCCCGTTTTTATACAGGGGAAATACACTGAACAAAATATTGCAGACCCGTCCCAGACGGGTGCGGTAAACCAGGGTTTCATTGATGATGGGTTCGCCGCTGATCAGGCACCGCATGATAGGACTGGTATCATCAGCCAGTTGATAGATATCCAGAATTTTCTGGCCAACCGCATCCTTTGGGTCAATATCTTCAATCTGACCCTGTGTCTGGTTGAAAAAGATAACTTTGCCGGAAATATCCGCTATCACCACCCCTTCATGCATGGAAGACAGCACGCTGTATATATCGATATCTTCAAAATTGATACGGTCCATAAAACCCTTGTACCAGATGGAAAATCAAATTTTTTTAATGATTTTATATTTTTTCTCTTTTTGTTTTTCTGAATGCATGAATTTTATAAAAAAAGCAAGGCATATAAAAAAATTTTGATTATTTCCGCAATTCTGTTCAGGAATGTTTCCGCACCCAGTTCACGGAAAAATCCATGGCCGACCTGGCCCTGACCAGTGTGGACATGTTTGAAAATTTCAATGATGTTGTGGGCCTGCCCGGCATTGACATCCATGTGACCCAGCGGGGATACCTTTTTGTCACTGATGATGCGGCCCAGCTGCCTGCTTTGAAAAAAGCAGTGGCCCAATACCAGGCCATTGGCATACCCGGGGCTGAATATATCCGCACAGATGATCTGCACAAACGGTTTCCCTTCCTGGCGCCACAGGCTCTCGGGGCCACCTTCAACATGCGGGACGGGTGGCTGTCCACCCATGAGGCCACCTATGGATTTGCCAAAGGGGCCGGTGATGCCGCGTTTTTTATGAAAACGCACGTCACAGATATTCAGACCGACAGCCAGGGGGTAATTGCTGTAAAAACCGACAAAGGCACCATCTCCACCCGGCTGGTGGTGAACTGTGCCGGTCCCTTTGCCGGGGTCACCGGAAAGATGGCGGGCCTGGACATGCCCCTGCGCACCGTGCGGCGCCAGAAAGCCTATATCAAAACAGATCACCCGGACCTGCCGGCCTCAGCCCCGTTTACCGTGGATCTGGTGAACCACGGGTACTGGCGCCCGGAAGCAGGGGGCCTGCTGTGCGCCTGGGTGGACCCGGATGAACCGGAATCTCCGTCCGCAGATGAACTGCCCACGGACTGGGATTTTGCCGCGGAATCCATCTACCGGGTATCCCGGCTCAACCCGTTTCTGGAAAAAGTGGCTGACAACCTCAAGGCCGAAGATGTCAACGTATCTGCCGGCCAGTATGTGTACACCCCGGATGACAAGCCGGTCATCGGTCCATCCGGTGAAATTGAAGGGTTTCACCTGAACTGCGGATACTGGTGCGGTGTCATGATGTCTCCGGCTGCCGGCAAACGGGTGGCAGAAATTGCCAACGGCAAAATGGACAACACAGACAATCCCCTGCGGTATTCCCGGTTCCGGGAAGGGGATTTTGAAAAAGGGGATACCTTCCTGAAATAGGACAGTTGAAACACAACCTGGCAGTGCCATGTAACCTTCCAATTGGGATCATGGAGGTCGCCCCCAGTGGTGCCTTGCTGCCGGCCTGGGATCCTTGGGGGCTTCGACAGTCCTGCAGCAAGGCACCACCGGGGGCTCCCGTTGTTTTCAGCGAGCCGTGTCCGAACAACCCCATCCGAATTCATCCTGCATGATTATCTGTAACCGCTCTGTGAAAAACAGTTGACACCCTGTTGAAGAGAAGCCTATGTTAATAATACCCACGCCCTGCCGGGCACAACAAATCATGAAAGCTGTTAGCTTTTAGCCGTTAGCCGTAAGGTATTGGCTTAAAACTTAACACTTAACACTTAAAACTTTATAAAATATTATATCCGTTATCAAGAAAAGAACAAGCCGGTTGAAGACCGGTATTTTTCACTTGATCGCACCTGACACCCATGTTATTACTTTGGTTATAACAACAGGAGATCAACATGCTGGAACTGAAAGTCAGAAAAATCGGCAATTCTCTCGGGATTGTCCTTCCAAAGGAGTCTCTGCTGCGGCTGCGGGTCAAAGAAGGGGAAAGCCTTTACTTTACTGAAACCCCGGATGGCGGCTACCGGCTCACCGGATACAATGAAACATTCTCAAGACAGTTGACTGAAGCAGAAAAAATCATGCAGCAGGACAAAGATCTTCTCCGTGAGCTGTCAAACCGATGAGCTTCGGGTGGATCGAAATGGAAACCGTGCTTGCGATCCATGACATGCAGATCGCCGAACATGGCGGTGCATCTGGAATCAGGGATATCGGACTGATTGAAAGTGCCCTGGCCAGACCGGCAAACATGGTGAATTACGGCGATCCGGATATCGTTGACCTGGCCGCTTCTTACGCCTTCGGCCTGGCCATGAATCACGGGTTTATCGACGGCAACAAAAGAACCGCCTATGTCGTGACCCGTCTGTTCCTGCGGCTGCACGGCATGGATTTTACAGCAACCCCTGAAGAAAGGGTGCTGGCGTTTGAAAAACTGGGGAAAGGTGATTTTTCCGCCGCATCGTTCACCCAATGGGTAAGAAAGAACGTCACCCGGATCTGATGGATCAGTACCGGGGGGTGTTCCAATTCACGTCGGGTTTTTGTTTGACATCAAAATAAATGATTCATATACTGAGGTAAAAAACATCAGGAGGTGAATCATGCAGCAAATCACGATCAGGGGCATAGACCCTGAAATTGAACGGGAAATCCGTCGAAGTGCAAAGGAAAATCAAAAATCCATCAATCAGATTGTCAAGGAGATCATCCATAAAGAATTCAAGCGGCCGGCTCCTGCTGCCGCCTCTTTGAAAGAGCTGTCAGGCGGATGGACCCGAACACAAGCCGCCGAATTCAAGGCTTCCATCAAGTCCTGTGAGCAGGTCGATGAGGACATAAGGATAACACTTCCACATAGCTAATCTGAGATATGGCGCAGGATTCAATGTTATTTTCGATAAAATTCAGTGGCGATTTTCTCGCCATTCAGGTGGTAAATGATGATATTTGAATCCAGTAAGTATTTCATTACCGGTTATCCCATTCATTCCGGATCTCTTTTTGCCACATAACCGGGTCATTTTTTTTGTTTGATATAATACCGGAAGTTTTCCTGATCAACTGGTGTATGCGCCCTTTTTCAGCTTTGGCAGGACTGATCGGAAAAATGAGTATTTCAACATCCCTGTTCAAATATTCTTTGGGAATTTCTATTGTATGAATTTGG
>JAABUB010000118.1 GCA_011389575.1 Desulfotignum sp.
ATCCCCTTCCTGGGTTTCAATAATAGGCAGTGCGGTCAGAGAACCGGCACCTTTTTCATCGCTCAACTTGGCAGAACGTTCCAAAAGCCGGGAATGGTTGTAGAAGATATCACCGGGATAGGCTTCACGTGCCGGCGGCCGTCTCAAAAGCAAAGATACCTGGCGGTAGGCAACCGCCTGTTTGGAGAGATCATCATAAATAATAAGGGAATGCTCGCCTTTGTCCCTGAAATATTCTCCCATGGCACAGCCGGCATAGGGTGCCAGATACTGCATGGCAGCCGACTCGGAAGCAGATGCCACAACCACCGTGGTGTATTCCATGGCACCATGTTC
Organism: Desulfotignum sp.; assembly: GCA_011389575.1. GTDB lineage: Bacteria > Desulfobacterota > Desulfobacteria > Desulfobacterales > Desulfobacteraceae > Desulfotignum. The sequence continues at coordinate 337 of JAABUB010000118.1, forward strand.
TTCCAGGGCGGCAACCACCTGGGCAACAGTGGATTTTTTCTGGCCGCAGGCAACATAGATACATTTCATATCCGTATTTTTCTGGGCAATGATGGCATCCACTGCTACGGCGGTTTTACCGATCTGCCGGTCGCCGATGATCAGCTCTCTTTGTCCCCGGCCAACAGGCGTCATGCCGTCAATGGCCTTGGCACCGGTGTAGCAGGGTTCATGAACGGATTTTCTGGCGATAACACCCGGGGCCACCAGTTCCATATTCATCATGATATCGGAATTGATGGGGCCTTTGCCGTCAATGGGATCGCCAGTGGTACCCACCACGCGTCCCAGCAGGGCTTCGCCCACAGGCACGGATGCAATACGTTCGGTTCTTTTGACCACATCCCCTTCTTTGATGAGATTGCCATCACCTAAGACGGCAACACCCACATTGTCGGCTTCAAGGTTCAGCGCAAGCCCCAGAATTCCGCCGGGAAATTCCACCAGCTCCATTGCTTTTACTTTTTCCAAACCATATACACGGGCAATACCATCACCCGCAGACAGAACAACACCGGTCTCATTCAGATCAACCTCGGCATCAAACCCTTTGATCTGATCTTTTATTATCTGGCTGATTTCTTCTGCTTTAATTTCCATTAGACACTCTCACCTTTTTTTAAAGTTTCCCTCATATTGATCAGCTGAGTTCTCACGCTGCCATCCAGAACAAGATCACCGATTTTTGTGACGACACCGCCGATGAGACTTGGATCCTGTTCAACCTTCAGAACAATAGTTTTACCAACTTTTCTGGACAAGGCGTCCCGGATTTTTTCCACCGCCTCAGAAGATAATTGTGTTGCAGATGTGATGCTGGCCTTGACAATGCCCTTGAGTTCATCAGCCAGATCCTTGTAATACGCTGCGATATCCCGCAGGAATTTAATTCTTCCCTTGTCAAACAGCAGCATCAGAAAAGATTTCATCACAACAGACAGATCTGTGGCATTCACTACGGCTTCCAATACCTTTTTACGATCATTTTTATTGTACAAAGGATTGGTCAATGCCTCTTCAAAACCTTCCTGGGTATCAAAAAGGTCCACCATGGCGGCCAGCTCCTCATTGTAAAGCTCTGCCTGGTCGTCTTCCTGGCCAATAAGAATCAATGCTTTGGCATAACGCCTTGAAACTGCGAGATTTTTCATTATGCCACCACCTTTTTCAAATAGTCGTCAACAAGTTTATCCTGATCATCAGATGAAATGGATTCTCGAATGACTGCTTCCGCCTGTTCAATTGCACGCCCGGCAATTTCCTGCTGAAGTTGCATTCTGGCTGCTTTGAATTCCTGTTCAATATTGCGTTTTGCCATATCTTCGAGTTTTGCTGCCTGGTCTTCGGCCTGGTCTATAATGCGCTCTTTTGCTTTTTCACCCTGTTTGATGTAGTCCGCAAGAATCTGTTTTGATTCCTGATCCAGATTTTTACACCTGGCCTGGTATTCAGCCAGCTGCTTTTCAGCATCTGCTTTTTTTTGTTCCAGGTCTTTTATTTCATCTGAAATCTGTTTTCTACGGGATGAAAAAAAATTTTTGGCCGGTTTTCTGCCCAGAAGAAACAAAACAACGGCAAGAACGGCAAAATTCAATGTTTTCCAGGTATCAACGGCCAGCCAGTTGTTGTGCACTTCTCCTCCGGGTGCGGCTGCCCATACCATGGCTGTGCTGGTGAGCACCAGCATGACAGCCATTGCTGAAACCTTAAAATACTTTTTTTCCACAGTGTTTTTTTTCATTAGACGGCCCTCCCCAGAATTTTTTCACCAATGGCCTTGGCAAATGCATCCACCTCTTTTTTCAGGGCTTTTCGGGCCTGCTCTGTCTCATCTGCCACCTGCTGCTTGATCTGTGCCAGGTTGGCCTGAGCCTTTTTGTTGATCTGCTCGATAATTTCCCGTTCCTGTTTTGATGCCTCTTCCACAAAGGCTTCTTTCTTTTTCAAGCCTTCAGCTCTGGCCTGGCGTAACCCGTTCTTATAAGATTCCTCCTGGGAAGCAAGATCAGCAGACGCTTTTTCAACGCCGTTTTCAAGGCCATGGACCTTTGCTTTTCTTTCCAGAAGCACTTTTCGGATGGGTTTGTACAGCACCAGATTGAGCACAAAAAGCAGAATCAGGAAATTGATCATCTGATACACCAAAGATATATCAGGAATCACAGTTATCATAAAATTCCCTCCGCCAGTTAATAATTATAAAAAAAATCAACTACTTATATCTTACTGACTGTTTTTGTGCAAAAACAGTCCTAATTCCAGTCAAATCGAGACTTGAGTACCATCCAGGTATTCATTTGTCAACATGGAATAAGAAAATATTTCCTATATTGACAGGGGTGGGGTCAGGCATGCTTTTTTTAGAAAAATCGTTAGCCGGGCATGCTATGCTTTGGAAAAATTGCGCATGCTGATATTGAGTAAAATACCGAATCCCACCATATTGGTAATCACGGACGAACCGCCATAGGATACCAGGGGCAGAGGGACTCCCACCACCGGCATCAGTCCCATGACCATGCCGATATTTATAAAAATCTGCCAGAAAATCATGGCAGTAATACCAAAGGCCAGAATCGATCCAAACATGTTCCGGCAATTGTAGGCAATGTTCAACCCCCACAGCAACAGAAAAAAATACAAAACCAGCAGCACGGTGCAGCCCGCCAGTCCCCATTCCTCGGCCAGCACGGATAAAATAAAATCCGTATGCTGTTCCGGCAGAAATGACAAGGCATTCTGGGTGCCCTGTAAAAATCCTTTGCCCGTGATCATGCCTGAGCCGATGGCTATTTTGGACTGAATGATATGGTAACCTGTACCCAAAGGATCCCGGTCCGGATCAAGAAAGGTCAGAATGCGTGCCTTCTGATATTCTTTAAGGCCTATCATCCATGCCAGCGGCACTATACAAATCAGCAAGCCCCCCAGGGTGAAAATTACTTTTTTTTCAACTTTCACAAACAAGGTGACAGATCCTGCAATAAGCAGCAGCAGCAGTCCTGTGCCCAGATCCGGCTGGTTAATGATCAATGCAACCGGAATTATACAGATAACTGCGGGTTTAAGCAGATTTTTGAAATTGAGTCCTTCCGGAGAAACCGTGGTGGCATAAAGAGAAGCCAGGCTGATGATCAAAGAAATTTTCATCAGTTCAGATGGCTGAATATTCACAACCCCCAGGGACAGCCAGCGCCTGGAACCACCCCCTGACTGGCCGAAAAAATAAATACTCACCAGCAGCCCTACACACAGGGCATAGATCAACAGGTGTAATTTGTCCAGTTCCCGAAAATCGATAACCAGAATACCCATCATCACAACCAGACCGGCTCCCATCCAGATCATCTGTTTTTCAAACAGATAGTGCAGCCCGGTGCCTTGCCAGCCGGCACTGACCGCAGAATACAAAATCACCAGTCCACAGGATCCGATAAGCAGGATCACCGCCAGAAATCCCCAGTCAAAATTTTCTATCAGCCGCCGGTCAAACATGGGTTATAATTATCCTTCTCCGGCTGGTTCAGTTTTGTTTTCCAATTCAGAAAAACCCAGATATTTTTTCACCAGGGCCCCGGCCACCGGTGCAGCCGCAGTGGAACCGTGCTCGCCATGTTCTATGATCACTGAAATAGCGATCACAGGATTTTGCGCAGGGGCATAACACACGAACCAGGCATGATCCTGTAATGTTCTTGCCAGTTTTTTGTTGTCAAACTTTTCACCGGTTTTTCTGGAAAACACCTGGGCGGTGCCTGTTTTTCCCGCCATTTCAATGCCTTTGATGCGAATTCCCCGGGCAGTACCCCGATCGCCCTGAACCACATCCAAAAGTCCTTTTTTCACAAGCTCCAGGGTATTTTTGCCGGCTGGAATCCCGCCGGTGATCTCCGGTTCTATTTTTTTAATGACATTACCACTGCTGTCTTCAATGCTTTTTACAATCCTGGGTCGGTATAAAGTGCCGCCGTTGGCAAGGGCTGCCGTGAACACTGCCATCTGAAGGGGGGTCACCAGATTGAATCCCTGCCCTATACTGATGGAAAGGGTCTCTCCTGCCTGCCAGGATTCCTGGAACCGGCTGCGTTTCCATGCTGCCGTGGGAATCAAACCTGCGCGTTCATGGGCCAGGGCAACCCCTGTGGCCCTTCCCAGGCCGCATCCATTAGCATACTGGGCCAAAGCATCCACCCCTACTTTTTCTCCGGCCTGATAAAAAAATACATCACAGGACTGGGTTATGGCTGCTTCCACAGTGAGTTTCCCATGGCCATACTTGCTCCAGCAATGGTAGCGCCGGTTGCCGAATACATAATACCCCGGACAAAATGTGGTGGAATGTCTGTCAATGGACTTTTCTTCAAGCGCAGCGATGGCAGTAACCATTTTATAGGTTGAGGCAGGGGGATATTCCGCCTGGATGGCTTTATTGGTCATGGGGTGGCCGGGATGATCCATGAGGAAGCGCCATTTTTCATTGGAAATCCCCCCGATAAAATCGTTCTGATCAAAACTTGGACTGCTGGCCATGACCAGGATATCACCGTTGGCCGGATCAATGGCCACCACCGCGCCTTCCTGGTCCTTGAGCAGGTCCTCAGCCATCTGCTGCAAAGAAAAATCCAGGGTCAGGTGAAGATCATTGCCTGAGACAGGCGGCACGGTTTTCAACACCTTTACTACCCGGCCGTTGACATCCACTTCCACCTGACGTCCGCCGCGTCTGCCCTGCAAAAAAGGTTCAAAACTTTTTTCCACTCCATAGCGGCCGATGTTGTCGCCGGATTTCACATGGGGATATTTTTCGGTCTGCAGCTCTTCTCGATTCACCTCTCCCAGGTATCCCAGAAGATGGGAAGCCATTTTGGGGTATATGTAATATCGGGTGGGCTCAATTTCGATATGGATGCCGGGCAGATCGAATTTATGGGCCTCCACAATTGCCAGCTGGTCCCGGGAAATATCTTTTTTCAAGGTGACCGGTTTATAAAAGGCAGTGTTTCCGGCTTTCTGAATATTGTCCATAAGATCTGCATATGGCTCATGGATCAAAGAGGACAAAAAAGAGACCGTATCCGGCACAGAGACGGCATCTTCCAGGACCATCACCAGATCAAATGACGGCCGGTTGTCCACCAGCAGCTTTTTGTTTCTGTCATAAATCAATCCCCGGGATTGCTTTATGCTTTTAAGCCGCACACAATTGGTTTCAGACAGGCGGCGGTATTCTTCTCCCTTGATGAGTTGAAGAAACACCAGCCGCAGGAACAACAGAACAAAAACAATCAGAATACACAGGCCGGCAGCCATTATCCGCTGTTTAATCCAGTCCCTGTCTGCGTTTTTATTCAACTCATACATGTTAACTTTTTACCTTTTTTCCCATTTTTTTTGCTGCATGCGGACCATGTAATCCCAGTTCTGATAAAATATGGAAAGCAGCCAGACCCCGAAAGGAACCAATACAGTCCCATATACCACATGCCTGACCATCTGGGAAAAATCCATCTGAAAGACAGCTGTCTGGCCCTGCTGGATGAAAACGGCAAATACCCCCAGCCCCTGCTGGATCATAACCGATACCATGCTGATAACCAGAACAAACAGGCCGCTGGTCTGGAAAACAAATTGTTTGACAAGCTGGACCATCACATAAATCCAGACATAGGAAAACACATAAAGAAAAAACGGCCCCCCTGAAAGACTGTCCATGATGCCACCGATAAAGACAATTGCAGCCAGCACCGCATAATGAGAAAAATGCAAACTCAAGAACAATACCAGGATGATGGTCAGATCAAAACTATGGACAAACCATGAAAAACTGGGGGGTACAAGGGTTTGAAGCACAATGAAAAACAAGGTAACGATGACAAAAAAAAGCGCGTTCATTTTTTATACACCAGCACCTCTTCCAATGTATCAAAATCCACACTTGTCTGAATGATGATGTCCTGAAACAGCTGAGAATGCTCTTTTTTGACATCCAGTATCCGTCCTATTTTCAATCCTTTGGGAAATATCTGATCCAGGCCTGAAGACACGATCATTTCACCGGGTTGAATATCGTCTTTGCGCAAAGCATATACAAAAACACAGGTGTCATCATGGCCACCCTTTACCATGCCCCTGGCCCGGGTATTCTGAACCAGTGCATCCACAGCGGAATTTCGGTCGGTTATGAGCAGCACCCTGGAAAACTTGGAAGAAACGGTAACGATCTGACCCACAATGCCCTCTGATACAATTACCGGGGCGGTTTTTTCCAAACCATGGGCACTGCCTTTGTCGATCATGATGGTCTTAAACCAGGGGGAGGGATCACGTCCGATAACCCGGGCCGCCACATAGGTGTCTGGTACGGAAGCAGTAAAATCAACAAATTTTTTAAGCCGGGCATTTTCTTTTGCCAGCTCCTGATTCCGGTTTTTTATCTGCTGTGCCAAAGCCAGTTGCTTTTTCAATACAATATTTTCCTTTACCGCCTGCACGGTGGCAAAATAGGTCTGCCAGATGCCTGTGGTAAAGGAAATGGTTTTTTGAACAAGGAGTTGAAAAGGCGCTGTCAGGGTAATAAAAAATTTTTCCGGGCCGCTCACCGGCAGGGTCTGGCGGCTGGTCATGGTGATGACAATCAAATTAATGGCAACAAACAATGCCACGCCGATAATGATAAGCATTCTGCGTGAAAACATGTAATCAGTCGATGGCCACTTCTGTAAGAATATCTATGCTGTCCAGGGCCCTGCCGCATCCGAGAGCCACCGTGGACAAAGGGTCCTCCGTTACCACAATGGGAAGTCCGCTTTTTTCTTTGAGCAGCTTGTCCAGGTTTTTCAAAAGCGCGCCTCCCCCCGTCAGGACAATGCCCGAATCCACGATATCAGCTGCCAGTTCCGGCGGGGTCTGTTCCAGAGCCATGCGGACAGTTTCCACGATGGCTTCGATCTGTTCAGATATGGCTACCCGTACTTCTTCAGAATCAATGGCCAGAATCTTGGGAATTCCTGATACCAGATCCCGACCCTTGACTTCTATGGTCTCCAGGTTTTCCGGATCAGGGTATGCGTTTCCAATGGTGGTCTTGATTATTTCAGCGGTCCGTTCACCAATGAGCAGGTTATATTTGCGCTTGATATGCTGGCTGATGGAAGCATCCATTTTATCACCGGCCACCCGCAGGGAACGGGTATATACGATACCGGCAAGGGAAATAACCGCCACTTCTGTGGTGCCGCCTCCGATATCCACCACCATGTTGCAGGTAGGTTCGGTAATGGGAAGCCCTGCGCCAATAGCCGCTGCCATTGGTTCTTCAATAAGAAAGACTTCCCTGGCACCTGCGGATTCCGCAGATTCCCGCACCGCCCGTTTTTCCACCTGGGTGATACCGGAAGGCACAGCAATGATGATCCTGGGCCGGACCAGGGTTTTTCTGTTATTATGAACTTTACGGATAAAATGCTTGAGCATGGCTTCAGTCACTTCAAAATCGGCAATCACCCCGTCTCGCATGGGCCGGATGGCCACAATATTGCCGGGCGTTCTGCCCAGCATCCGCTTTGCCTCCATTCCCACAGCCAGAACCTTGTTCCTGGAACGGGGATCGGTCCTGACAGCCACCACTGAAGGTTCACTCAACACAATCCCTTTTCCTTTGACATACACCAGTGTATTGGCTGTTCCCAGATCAATGGCCAGATCATTTGAAAAGGCACCAAGCAAAGAGTCCGTTATAAAGTTCATTTTACCTCTTTTAAATTAAAAAAATAATTATAGCCATCTATTTCAATAAATTGACACGTATGCCTGAAATGATAGTTGCTAACAAAATTGGCGGTTTTTTACAAGAACAAACTCTGGTATCCTTATATAAATCTATTATTGTCTATCTGATACAGCCGGCAATGCAATCATGGATCGCGGGCCTGAATTT
>JAABUB010000119.1 GCA_011389575.1 Desulfotignum sp.
ATCATTCCCCATGTGGATATCCACCTGAGCACCCAGGCCAACACCACCAATTACAACAGTGCGCTATTCTGGAAAAACACGGGTGTTAAGCGCGTGAACCTTGCCAGGGAACTGTCTCTGGATGAAATTTGTGACATCACCACCCGGGCAGACATTGAAACCGAAGTCTTTATCCACGGTGCCATGTGCATTTCCTATTCCGGCCGCTGTCTGCTGAGCACTTTTTTGAGCAACCGGGACAGCAACCGGGGTCTGTGCAGCCATCCCTGCAGGTGGCAGTATGCAGTTGTGGAAGAACTGCGGCCCAATGAGTTTTATCCTGTTACCCAGGACCATCGGGGAACCTATATCTTTAATGCAAAAGACTTGTGCATGATTTCCCATATGCCTGAATTGATAAAGGCGGGTATCACCTCCTTTAAAATAGAAGGCCGCATGAAAGGCATACACTACCTGGCTGCTGTGGTAAAAACATACAGGGATGCCATTGATACCTATATGGCTGATCCAAAAACCTATACCTTGAATACCCAATGGCTGCAGGAGCTGTCCCGGGTATTTCACAGAGAATACGGCACAGGATTCTTTTTTAAAACACCAGAGGCAAAAACCCCCAATTACAAAAATATCCACCAGGGCAAAATCCACAGCTTTGTCGGGAAAATACTGGCATCCCTGAATGATGGCTGCCACCTGGTGGGCATCAGAAACAAACTGTGCCTAACTGACCGTGTGCAGGTGCTTTCACCAAAAGTTCCTGCAGCAGAATCAGCAATTGTGGCACTATGGGATGCTGACGGGATACCCATTGCCCATGCCCAGCCAAATACCAGGGCAATTCTGAAGCTGGAAAAACATTTTCTTTTACATGATATTATCCGTAAACTCTGATCCCCGGCAATTGATTCTTAATTTGACTTTCCTGGTTATTTTCTGTAAATTGCTTTGATATTAAGCCGAATTTTGTCCATTTCCAAAAAAAATTCTTCAGGAGAGGTGTAATGTTTGAAGATGATGAAACCCTGCAAATGTACATTGAAGAATCGCTTGAACACCTGGGTGATATCGAATCCGATCTGTTGTCCATTGAGGAGACCGGGGAAAATATCGATCTTGATCTGGTGAACAATGTCTTCAGAGCTGCCCATTCCATCAAAGGCGGGGCCGGATTTATGGGATTAACCACTATCAAGGAACTTGCCCATCATCTGGAAAATGCCCTGGGTCTCATCCGCAACCATGAACTGACACCTGAATCCAGCAGGATCAATGTGCTTTTAAAGGGCTTTGATGAACTGGAAAACCTTTTGAACAATATTCAGACCAGCAATGAAACAGATATTTCCCATCACATCCAGGACCTTGAAAAAATTACCAGATCGTCTTTGCCGGAAGAAAAACAGGACATGGCAACCCAGAGGGTGGATATTATCCTGAAGGACCAGCGGATCTTTCCCCGGGTATCTTTGTATGACCTGGAACAATGCCGGGTAGAAGGCAAAAATGTGTTTCTGGTGGAATATGATCTGATCACAGATATCCATCGCAAAGGCAAAAATCCCCTTGAGGTACTGCACAGCCTGCAGAAAACCGGAACCATCATTGACTGCAGAATTGATTTTGATTGTGTGGGCACCCTGAACCAGCCCCTGGATTCTTTCCAGATACCATTCCAGGTATTGTTTGCATCCATTATTGAATATGATATGGCTGAAACATTGTTTGACATCTCCAACCAGTATATCCATGCTGTTACAGACAAAATGACGGCTCCATCCACTGCAGATCAGGCCCATGCCCAGCCGGCAGCCATGCAGGCAAAAGAGGCCGTTGCCATGCCGGATTCCAACGCTGTCCCCCCGCTGACAACAGAGGCACCGGCTGCACAATCTGTGCCGGTCCAAAACGATGTACCGGCACAGGATGGATCACCTGCCATGAAACAAGCGGCAAAACCGGCCGGAACCAGTGAAAACGACATCCAGCTGGGCCAGAAATCCCAGTCATCTTTGCGGGTCAATGTGGGGCTTTTAGATACCCTGATGACCCTGGCCGGCGAACTGGTTCTGGGCCGGAACCAGTTGCTGCAGGGAATCAATTCCGCCAATACCAAAGCCACTGAACTTTCCAGTCAGCGCATCGACATGATCACCTCCGAGCTCCAGGAAGCCATCATGCGGACACGCATGCAGCCCATAGCCAATATTTTGAACAAGTTCAGCCGGGTGGTCAGGGATATGTCCCATCAACTGGGAAAATCCATTGATCTGCAGATCATAGGCAAAGAGGTGGAACTGGACAAAACCATTCTGGAGGCCATCAACGACCCGTTGACCCATCTGGTGAGAAATTCTGTGGACCATGGCATTGAAACCCCCATGGAACGAGAGCAGATGGGCAAGGACGCCACCGGGACAATTACCTTAAAAGCGTTTCACGATGCAGGGCAGGTCAATCTTATCATCTCTGATAACGGCCGGGGCCTTGCACCGGAAAAAATTGCAGCTGCTGCCATCGCCAAGGGCCTTATCACGGAACAGCAGGTGGCGGAAATGTCGGAAAAAGCCAAGATGGAACTGATTTTCCTGCCGGGTTTTTCAACGGCCAGTGAAGTTACCGATGTATCCGGACGGGGTGTGGGCATGGATGTGGTAGTCACCAACATCCAGAGCTTAGGCGGCATCATCGAACTTGATTCCACCCCGGGACAGGGAACAGATATCCAGATCAAACTGCCGTTGACCCTGGCCATTATTCCCAGTCAGATCACCTCAGTGGGCAACGAACGGTATGCCCTTCCCCAGGTAAACCTCAATGAACTGCTCAGAATACCGGCTGCCCAGGTAAAAGAAAAAATTGAAAAGGTCGGTGACGCTGCTGTTGTCCGTTTAAGAGGAGAGCTGCTGCCCCTTTTGAACCTGGCACAGATGCTGGGCATTGAAAAAACCTTTACCGACCCTGCAACCCTGGAAGAACAAAGAGACCGGCGCACAAGCCTTGCCGACAGACGGTCCAGAAAACACCTGACTGCACAAGAAGCTTCCGCATCCGAACCGGTTGCCGAACAAGAAGAACGCTCGGGAAAAGACAGGCGTTACCGCGCGTCATCTGCCATGAACATTGCGGTTGTGTCTGCCGGAACATTTAAATACGGTCTGGTTGTGGACCAGCTGCATGATTCTGAAGAAATCGTTGTAAAACCGGTGGGCCGTCACCTTAAAAAATGTTCTGCATATGCCGGTGCCACCATCATGGGCGACGGCAAAGTAGCCTTGATTCTGGACATTTCCAACCTGGCACAGACAGCTGAACTGGCAGCGGTTTCAGAGGCCGGTCAGATGGCCAGGGCTGCAGAGGAGGAAGCCAGAACGCAAAAGGACAAGGCAGCACTTCTGACCTTTAAAAATACCGACACAGGACATTTTGCAGCCCCCCTCAACCTGGTGGAACGGATTGAAAGGATCAACACCGCTGATATCGAACGGATCGGCGGCAAAAAAGTGGTGCAGTACAGGGGCGGCGCCCTTCCTTTGTATGAACTTTCCCAGGTGGCTGATTTTGATCCCCTGCCGGAAAAAGAACGCCAGGAAGTTATTGTGTTCAAAGTCAAGGACCGGGAACTGGGCCTGATGGTTACCCCGCCGGTGGATACCATGGAAGTGGTACTGGACGTGGATGAAACCACCCTCAAGCAACCGGCCATAAATGGCTCCATGATTATCAACGGCCACACCACCCTGCTGGTGGATATTTTTGAAATGGTTAAAGCTCTCAACCCGGAATGGTTTGCGCAGGAAACCCGGGCTGCTGCTGATATGGCTCAGAACGGAGAAAAAATTTTATTGTTTGCCGAAGACTCTGCTTTTTTCAGGAACCAGGTCAAAAAATATATTGAAGACGGCGGATTCAAGGTAATTGAAGCAGAAGACGGCCGCCTTGCCTGGGAGCTGTTGAAAGAGCGAATCGATGAAATAGATCTTGTGGTGACAGATCTTGAGATGCCCAACATGGATGGGTTTGAACTTACCCGGCGTATCAAAAACGACCCGCGCTTTTCCCATTTAAAGGTAATTGCCCTGACCTCTCTGGCCAGTGATGCCCACATTGAAAAAGGCAAGTCGGTTGGCATTGATGCCTATGAAATAAAGCTGGACAGGGAAAAACTGATCGCTGTAATCAGACAATACCTGAATCTTTCCCGGAAATGAAAATCTTGTGAAGGAGACAAGAATGGCCGATGAAATAACCAAAGACACTGCCGCCCAATCCCTTGAATTTTCGACATTTTATGTTGGCGGCGCACTGTGCGGCATAAATATCTTGAACATACAGGAAATAAACAAGCATTTTGACATCACCCGGGTTCCCCAGGCTGCGGATCATGTAAAAGGCATTTTGAACTTGCGGGGCAGAATCGTCACCATCATTGATCTGGGTGCAAAGCTGGGATTGGAACCGGTTACAGAAAACAAAGATAACAGAAACATCATTGTCAACTCTGAAGATGAACACATCGGGCTTCTGGTGGACGCCATCAAAGACGTGGTTTCAGCCAGACAAGATGCCATTGAACCGTCTCCTTCCAATATCGGCGGTGTCAAAGGCAAATTTTTCCAGGGCGTTCTCAAGACGGATAAAGATCTGATCGGCATTCTTGATATTGATGAGGTCCTCAAAGAATAATGAACAATCTGACAGCGCTGGTGGTGGATGACACCATTGTATACCGCAAGATTGTAGGGGATATTCTCAAAGAGATCCCCGGGGTTGCGGTGGTGGGCACAGCCAATAACGGCAAAATTGCCCTGTCCAAAATAAAGTCTTTGAAACCGGATCTGATTACCCTGGACATTGAAATGCCTGAAATGACGGGCATTGAAGTGCTGCAGCAGCTGCAGGGCCTGGACCATTCTCCCAAAGTAATCATGGTATCCACCCTGACCCGGCAGGGCAGCGAAATGACTATCAAGGCCCTGGAACTGGGGGCATTTGATTTTATCGCAAAACCTGATGAAGGGACAATGGCCCGGAATCTGGCCAAAGTCAAAGAATCCCTGGCCCCTGTCATTACTGCCATAAAACAACAGAAAACCACCGTCCGAAAAATCAGAGAAAAAACCGTGCCGGAAGTCAGGCCTGCCAGACAACCCCATTTTTTGCCGGCGACAGCTTTGCCTGCAAAACACCGGGCAAAAGCAAAATCCGAGATTGTGGGAATCGGCATCTCCACCGGCGGCCCCAATGCCTTGACCAAAATGGTTCCCATGCTCCCGGCAGATTTTAAGGCACCCATACTCATTGTACAGCACATGCCACCCATGTTTACCGCGTCTCTGGCAAACAGCCTGAACAACAAAAGCCGGCTTATAGTTAAAGAGGCACAAGACGGAGATGTGTTGACCGCCGGTACCGTCTATATAGCCCCGGGCGGCAGACAGATGAAAATTGTAGCCGGAGCAGACGGTGCTTCCAGAAAAATTCACATTACCGACGATTCCCCTGAAAACAGTTGCAAACCCTCTGTTGACTACCTGTTCAGATCCATTGCCCGGTATTATGTAGGCCGCGCCACCGGCGTGATCATGACCGGAATGGGATCTGACGGTACCAAAGGACTTGTCCATATAAAGGAAAACGGCGGTATGGTCATTGCCCAGGACGCGGCATCCTGTACAGTATTCGGCATGCCAAAAACACCCATTGAAACCGGTCTTGTAGATGTCATCGCGCCTTTGGAAAAAATAGCTGATGAAATTGTAAAAACCGTCATCTGAAGCCCATTCAATAATTTTTTATCAACAGGCCATGACAAAAATAACCATAAGTTCTGAAGAATTTAATCAATTTGCCAGGTATATTCTCAATATTTCAGGTATTGCTCTGGATGTCGGCAAGGAATACCTGCTGGAAACCCGGCTGGCGCCTGTTCTGGCACGTCTGGGCTGCAGATCCTATACAGAACTGCTGCAAAAGGCAAAAAACGATTACAAAAAAGCACTTGAAAATGAAATCATTGATGCCATTTCCACCAATGAAACCTATTTTTTCAGAGACAAGGCCCCTTTTCAACTGCTTCAGCACAAAATCCTGCCTGATCTTATTGACAAACAAACCCGGCAATATCCCGGACGAAAACCCGCCATCCGCCTGTGGAGCGCTGCCAATTCCACTGGTCAGGAGATCTACAGCATTGCCATGATCCTTGTGGAAATGGGAATCACCCCGGAAAATTACAACATCAGACTTTTTGGCACAGATATTTCCGATGCCGCCATTGCCAAGGCCAGTTACGGAGTCTATAATAAGTTCGAAGCAGCCAGAGGTCTGGAGCCGTCCCGCCTGCACCGGTATTTTGAACCCCATGAAAGTGGGTATAAAATCAAAGACCAGCTCCGGGTCATGGCCCAGTTCAAAAAGATGAACCTGATGCAGCCGTTTTCCGGAATAGGCAAGTTTGATATCATTTTATGCAGAAATGTAATGATCTATTTTACTCCTGAGGACAGAAAGCGCATTTATGAAAATATTGCCAAAGTCCTTGAACCGGATGGCTGTCTTATCATCGGATCCACTGAATCATTGATCAACGACACCAGCTTGTTTGTCTCCAAAAAATATCTGAATTCTGTGTTTTACCAGTTCAAACCGTAAAGAATTCCCCTATGGCCGTTGATGAAAAAACATTTATTGATGAACTGATCTTCTGCCTTGACCAGGAAGATATTATAAAGGCCAAAGCCTTACTGCAGTTTGCTTCCGATGCAGAGGCCAGTCCCGCACTTCAGAAAAAAACCATGGCAGAACTGGCCAGAGGCCCTGAAAAAGTGGTCTATCCCCTTCTCAACTTTCTGACCAAACTCCAGATCTCCACTCCCCGCGTCAAAGAAGCATTATATGAGCTGATTCTGGACAAAAGCTTTGGAAACACAGACCTGGTCATCCAGTATATTGCAGACAAAGAAAATGCCACCAGACTCATGTTTATCAAAGCTGCGGGTGACCTGATGCTTGTTTCTACCAGGCCGGCACTGGAAAAAGTTCTGGCATCCGATACAGACCCGCAGATCCTTACAGCAGCGATCCAGTCCATTGGAAACCTCAGATGCCGAAAATCTTTGCCGGCCATTGCCGCCATGGCAAACCATCCGGACAACCATGTCAAACGGTCCGCCATTCTTGCCATCAGCAAAACCGGTGGCAAAGAAGCAGTTGACCTGCTCCTGGGCTTTCTGGGTACGGATGCGGAAACAAACAAACTGGCTGTTGAAGCCCTGGCGGAAATCCAGGATCTGTATGCTCTTGAAAAACTGACTTCTCTGCTGGATGCCGAAGAGACCATTATCCGGGACACCGCCATTGACCAGCTCATACATCTGGGGAAAAAAGCAACCCCCCTGCTGGCAAGGGCTGTTGAGAACGCCGGAACAGATTACCTGGTGCATCTGATCACGACCCTGGGACACATCAAAGACCCTGCCGCCATCGCCCCCATACTGGCCATCATCAATACCCAGCCCGAAAATGCCAATATCCGCCAGGCTGTCTATGAAGCCATGGAGCGGATGCCGTCCCCCAAAACCGCCATCTGCCTGGCCCAGGGCCTTCAAGATCCTGTTGAAATCGTGCGCATGAGTGCGGCCCGGGCCATGGATGTCAACCTTTCCAAGCCCCTGGTGGCAGGATTGAAAAATATTGTCAGAACCCGGTCTTCTGATGCACAGAATGCCGTGGCCGCGCTTATTGACGTTAAATCAGACAATATTGTTACCTTTCTGGTGCAGGAACCTGCTTTTCTTTTTCTGGCTGAAAACCATATCACCAACACCGCAGATCCCGATACCCGGGCTGCGTTTTTCAAAAAACTGGCGAGAATGGGCCTGTTTGACCAAGCAGATGCCATGGCCAGAAAAATCAAAGATCCCGGGCCTGCAAAACAAGATTACCCCGGAATCATTGTGGTGGATGATTCCAAAATGATGCTCCGGCTCTACCAGAACAAATTATCCGGAATGGGCCTGTCCTGCAGGGTTTTTCACCAACCGGAATCGGCAGTTTCTGAAATTGTGAAAACCCGACCGGATCTGGTTATCACCGACCTGAACATGCCCGGCATGAGCGGGCTGGAACTGACCCGCGAAATCCGTAAAAAATATGGGCCGAAAGAGCTGCCGATATTGTTGATCACCACCCAGAGCGACTTTGTGGAAGAAAAACACGG
>JAABUB010000120.1 GCA_011389575.1 Desulfotignum sp.
CGGATTTTGTGGAAAAGGGGTTCAATCCCGTAAGGGCTGGTCAGGTCCCAGGCCATATACCCGATCAGGTTGACCGAGTGCATGGGTTCCCAGGGTTCGGGCGTGTATCCCAGTATCCGGAATTCCGGGGGCAGGCTGCTGCCGGCATCCGCAATATATGCATTGACCCCGGCACAGAACGCATCCAAAGCAGTGAGCAGGCCCTGGTTCCGGCAATTGTCGAGAATAGCCCGGCTTTTATTGCTGATTTTCAGGGCCCGCATCAGCAGGTCCACCTGCACCAGGGAGTCGCCGAAAATTTCCGACAACCGGCCCAGGGTGACCCGGCGCAGCAGGTCCATCTGCCAGAGACGGTCCTGGGCCATCACATACCCCACGGCCCGGTACAGATCGCCTTCATTGTCCGCAGTAATAGACGGCACCCCGTGGGCATCCCGGTACACGGTAACCGGCGAGGCCAGCCCTTCCAGGGGCAGGTTGCCGTCAATGACCGGCAGGGCAGCTGTTTTCAAATGATTTAGATAGATGCCGGCACCGATACCCAGCACCAGAACAATGGCAATGACCGAATAAATCCAGCGTTTCATGGGATGAAATCCTTTTTTTAGTTAAACCTCGGATGACCTTTTGCACCTCCTTGGTTCCATCAAGAGGGATGCCTGACCCCGATTCCAGGATGAGAATAGGACAAGGCGGCCGGGGTTGTCAACTTCGGTTACACGGTACTGACAATTTTTCCTGAAAATTGTTTTCCTCATCTTCTTGATTAATTTGTACTTCACTGATAATACATATGAAATTGTGATTCATTTATATTCAGAAAAGGAGAAAAAAAATGAAATTGACCATTACTGTTCAACTCGACGAAGAATCTTCACAATTAATCAAAACATCATTGACGAATCTTTCCAAACGCATCAATGATCTGACCGGTGTTTTTGAAAAAATGCCTTCTTCTTTTGAAGAACCGAAAAAAATCGATCCCAAGCCTGTAGCCGTTTCTGCCAAACCAGCAGCAAAAAAGAAAGCCAAACCACGCAAATCAAATCTCGATGCTGTCCTTAAAGCCATCAAAAAACACAAAGAAGGAATTAATTTCAAAGAGTTACAAAAAGAGACCGGCCTTACCGGCAAGCAGATTTCAGACAATGCATACCGGTTGAAAAAGGAAAACAAGATAAAAAAGACAGAAAAAGGAATTTTTGTCGCTGTTTGATACCTTATCCAATATATACCGGAAGACAAATCGGATCTAAAAACAGGGATGATCTCTTCGACATTTTATTGTTTTTGGCCGGCTGATCTGGTATGACTCAGCCATAAAAAACCTTATTGAGAGAAGCGCTGAGTTTGGCGGACAGCAATACAAAACAACTGGTGGTTTCAGTCATGCCGGATCAGACATTGTGTCTGGAACAAGAGGAAACCAGACACTTTGTTTCCCGGGAACAGGCCGGGCAGGAGAAAAAAATCCATCACCGGTTTGCGGCCCGGAGCAGTACCTGGCTGTTTGAACTGGGATTTGAAAAATCCCGGGAACAGTTTTCCCCGTCCCTGGCATATTTTATCCGTTTTGCCCGGCGGTTCGTTCAGGCCCTGTCACGGATGCCGGAACTGGAAACCCTCCGGCATGAAGCTGTGGTGGACATTCCTTTCGGCACCATCCAGGATTTTTTGTCCACCCGCCCCATGATGGCCGGAGCCGAATATGTGACAGACGGGATGCTGACGGGTCTGTGGCAGGAATTCAATGACGCGTTTGCCAGTGAGATTCAGGCGTTCGACGGACGGGTCAGCGATTATTTCCATGGGCGCAACCCGGACCTGCATCCTGCCGGCCGGGTGTTCTTCCATCTGGTGGAAAACAAAAACCAACCCCTGCCCTTTGCCTTTATGGCCACCTACTCCGCCGGCATGGGCGCCAATGGGAAACCCAAACACCTGCCCCTCAATCATGCCATTGCATCCCATGATGATGAAGCCCTGCTCAACCTGCTTTCAACGGTTTACAAGGCCGGTGAAAAAAGCCGGATCGTGGCCGGTCTCATCGAGACCGGAGAACTGTTCCATCCCCTGGCCTGGGATGCAAAGGAAGCGTTTGCCTTTCTAAAGGAAATTCCCGATTATGAAGCCTGCGGGGTGATCTGCCGCATTCCGGACTGGTGGAAACAACATGCCGCCTCCCCCCGGGTGAATATCTCTCTGGGAGACAAAAAACCGGCCAGGGCCGGGCTGGATGCGCTCCTGGATTTCAAGTCCGGCATCATGATCGGGGATCTGGCATTCACCCCGGAAGAAATTGAAAAGATCCTTGAGGAGACCCGGGGACTGGCCTTTATCAAAAACCGGTGGGTGGCTGTGGACCCGGAAAAACTGCGGCAGGCCCTCAAGGCATGCGAACGGTTTGAAGACCTGGCCGGATCCGGGCTGACCCTGGGAGAGGCCATGCGGGCCGGTCTGCATCCGGAAAAGATGATGGGATTGGACAGTGCAGATCTGGAAGTGAGCGTATCCAACGGGGACTGGCTGGCATCTGTTCTCCACAAAATGCAGCAGCCGGAACAGGTCAAATCCGTGCGTACCGGTATGGGGTTCAAGGCCGGATTGCGGCCCTACCAGTCAAAGGGACTCAACTGGCTGAACTTTTTGCACACCCACCGGTTCGGGGCCTGCCTGGCCGATGACATGGGACTGGGAAAAACCATCCAGATCCTGGCCCTGCTCAGCACCTTTTCAAAGAAACAAAAACAGGCATCCAGTCTTCTGGTGGTGCCGGCATCCCTGATCTCCAACTGGGAAGAAGAGATCAACCGGTTTCTGCCCTCACTCAAAACCTTTGCCGCACATCCGGGATTTGTCAATGCAAAGGAGCGGCAGCACCTGACCGGACAAAACCAGAAAACACAGAACCGGAAAAAACCGCTCCGGGAACGACAGAAGCAAAATACACAAAACCGGAGCGGGGACCTTGCTCTTTCCAAATCCCGACTGGACCAACTGGATCTGGTCATCACCAGCTACACCCTGGTCAAAAAATACCAGTGGCTGCAGGATTATACCTGGCACTGCCTGATCCTGGACGAAGCCCAGGCCATCAAAAATCCCGGCACCCACCAGACCCGGGCTGTCAAAGCCCTGCCCTCCATCCACCGGATTGCCATGACCGGGACCCCGGTGGAAAACCGGTTGTCGGATCTCTGGTCTTTGTTTGATTTTCTGAATCCCGGGCTTCTGGGCAGCAAATCCGAATTTTCCACTTTTGCCAAAACATTGAAAGACAATCCAAAAGGATATGCAAGGCTGCGGCAGTTGATTTCTCCCTATATCCTCCGCCGGCTGAAAACCGACAAAACCGTGATTTCCGATCTGCCGGACAAAGTGGAAATGACGGTTTTTTCAGACCTGAGTCCCAAACAGGTGGTCCTGTACAAACAAGCGGTGGAAAACCTGGAACACCAGATCGAAAACACTTCCGGCATTCAGCGCAAAGGGCTGATTTTGTCTTCTATCATGCGGTTCAAACAGCTGTGCAACCACCCGGATCAGCTGACCGGTTCCGGAGATTTTGCGGCAAACCACAGCGGCAAATTCCTCCGCCTGGCCGAGATCTGCGAAACCATCCATGACAAACGGGAACGGGTCCTGGTGTTCACCCAGTTCAAGGAGATGACCCGTCCTCTGCAGTCTTTTCTGGAAGCGATTTTTCACCACCCGGGACTGGTGCTTCACGGCAGTGTGTCCGTGGCAAAAAGAAAACAGCTGATCGCGCAGTTTCAGGATGAAAATTACTGCCCGTTTATGGTATTGTCGTTAAAAGCCGGAGGCGTGGGGCTCAATCTCACCCGGGCCGGCCATGTGGTGCATTTTGACCGGTGGTGGAACCCGGCCGTGGAAAACCAGGCCACAGACAGGGCCTTCCGGATCGGACAGAAAAAAAAGGTCCTGGTTCACAAATTCGTGACCAAAGGAACCATCGAGGAAAAAATTGACCGGATGATCCGGGAAAAACAGGAAATGGCAGACCAGGTGGTGGCTCCATCCGGGGAAACCCTGGTCACTGAAATGGATGACCAAAAACTGATGGCTCTGTTCCGACTCTCCCTGCCGGGTTGATTTCGGAACAAGGACAATTGCGAAGGATTTACCCATGTACTATTACCCCGCATACGTCAGTGTGGCCCAGAAAAAGGCCCGGGCGGAAAGAAAACGCAACGCCCTGAAAAAGAAAAACCCGAAAATTCAACCCGTCATCATCGAAGGCAGAACCCTTGCCGGAACCTGGTGGGGCAAATCCTGGAACCGGAACCTGGAACAGTATGCCGATTATGCCAACCGGATCGGCCGGGGCAGAAGCTATGTCCGGCACGGGGCAGTTCTGGACCTTCAAATCACACCTGGAACCATCAAGGCACTGGTGGCCGGCAGCGCAGGCCCGCCATACCGGGTCTCCATCACCATCCAGCCGATCCCAAAAAAACAGTGGCGCCATATCCAGGCCCGGTGCAAAGGCCAGATGGACAGCCTGAAACAATTGCTGGCCGGCCAGTTTCCCAAAACCCTGGAAGAGTTGTTCACCCGGAAAGGCGAAGGACTTTTCCCAGCCCCGGAGGAGATCTCCCTGGACTGCTCATGCCCGGACTGGGCCGTCATGTGCAAACATGTGGCAGCGGTATTGTACGGGGTCGGGGCCCGACTGGACCAGGACCCGTCCCTGTTTTTTGTGTTACGCAAAGCCGATGTCAAAGACCTGGTGTCTGAAACGGTCAAAGCCGGCAAAAAAGAGCTGCTGACACGGTCCAGGCAGAAATCTTCGCGCATCATGGAGGACCAGGCAGGCCTGTCCGCCCTGTTCGGGATCGACCTGGAGAAGGGTGCGGCCCCTGATGAACCGCCTGCCCCCTCAGAACCGCCGTCACGGAAAATCAAAAATGCCGCCGGCGTTGAAACCTTTTTCAAACGGCGGACAAAACGGCTCACCCGAGTGGCTGAAGTGATCGAAAAATCGGACATGGACCCCCAAAAGGTCAGAAACATCCTGTTCCGCCTGGTACAACTGGGCAAACTCGAACGGGTATCCCGGGGGGTCTACCGGTGGGCCAGGTGATCTGAAACCTGTCTGTTTTAATTATTAAAACAGACATATGTGAAATAATATAAACAATTACAGTTTGTATTAAACGGTTCTTTAAGGTATAATACAAACCATGATTGATGATAATGAAAAATCCGCCCTGGAAAACCTGGGCCGGCGTTTGAAAACAGCCAGGCTGGAACGAAATGATTCCCAGAAAGAGTTTGCATGGCGGATAGGGGTCTCCATTCCCACGCTGCAAAACATGGAGCAGGGTAAACCCACTGTGGCGATAGGCACCTGGGTAAAAGCACTGGCGATTCTTGACAGACTCGATGATCTGGATCATTTGTTCACACCCGGAGAATCATTATTTGCACAGCATGAAAGAATCAAAAAAACAAAAGGCCGGCAGCGTGCCAGGAGGAAAAAATAATTGCTTCATCTTGATGTAATCATCATTTTCCCGAACAGCCTGAAAATAAAATGCGGCGAGATTATCACCGGACCCCCGGAAGCAAACGGCAGGATTAAGGGGGCATTTCGCTATACACCGGAATATTTACAGCATCCTGATGCGTTTCCACTGGATCCTGCCAACCTGCCGCTGACCCCGAAAGAATTTCCATCCAATCGGCCCCAGGGAATTCACGGGGTTTTTGAAGATGCCCTGCCGGATGACTGGGGTAGAAAAATTCTGGCACGCAAAGCAACCCTCCCCCCCGGTGAACAGACAGAACCCAGATTACTTGAAGCGCTTGGTAACAGCGGCATGGGAGCACTCTGTTTTCAAACAGGTAATACAATCGGAACACTGGACCCCTCTGCTGATATTCTGCATCTGGAACAATTGCTTGAACTGGCACTAAGGTATGATGCCGGCGAACAATTGAGCGATCAGGAATTTTGCTCATTGGCGATTTACGGCAGTTCTCCCGGTGGTGCCAGGCCAAAATCACTTGTTCGGGATAAAGACAATTCCCTGTGGCTTGCAAAATTTCCTAAACACAACGACCATTTTCATGTAGAACAAATAGAAGCGGCTACATTGAAACTGGCCGAAAATTCAGGCGTAAAAGTGCCGGAGTTCAAAATCCTCACCGCGGGTTCCCGGAAAGCGTTACTGGTGAAACGGTTCGATGTGGCTGACGATGGTGGAAGATACCATATGATCAGCATGAAAACAGTGTTAAATGCCCAATATCATGCATGGTACGAGGATATTTTCAAGGCCGTAAAAAAATACAGTATCCAGCCATCGCTTGATATCCCGGCATTGTTTCGGCATATGGTTTTCAATGCCGCCATCGGCAACACCGATGATCATCTGAAAAATTTTTGTATGCTCCACAAAGAAAATGGTTATTGTCTGTCTCCTGCTTATGACCTGCTGCCAGATATTCATGGGAAACGATCTCACGCACTGTCATTTCCAAAGGGATCCGGAGAATTTTCACCTAACAGATCTGTGTTTCTTGCATACGCTGCCGACCTGAACATCAAAAAACCCGATCACATCATCGATGCAATTATCCTGGCGCTGTCGGCCTGGCAGGATGTATATGCAGCGTATGATGTACCGGATACGGAGATTCAGAAGTTTGACCGGGATATCAGTTACCGGCTGGATAAATTGAAATAATAAGCTGAAATTGATTATGGCAAGTCCCATGACTGACACCACCCTTGCATATTACACCGCCTGCTGAGGCTGGGGTGCGGTTCCGGCAGGGATGCCGCGCACACGCTGGCCAACGGATTCGACGTGATTGCCTCGGATGCGGTCCAGGAGATGATCGATGCGGCCGCCACCTGCCACCCTGCCCTTGCCGGCCGCCTCTGCCGCATCTGCCTGCCCCGGGACCTGACTCCCTCCCTGGGACCCTTTGACGGGGTGTATTCCGTTGCCACCTTCATGCACTTGACCCGGCCTGCCATCCAGGATGTCTTTTCCAGGATCCGCCATATTCTCATCCCCGAAGGCCGCCTGTTTTTTTCCGTGCCCCTGCACCGGGACGATGTCCAAGCTGATGAATGCGATGCCAAAGGCCGCCGGTTCACCGCCATGACCCATTCCGCCTGGACCGGCATCTGCCGGCAAACCGGGTTTGACATCATCACCTCCACCATCTCATCCGACGGGCTGGGCCGGGAATCATTTGCCTGGCTCAACTGCCTGGCCGTTTCCATCAAAAATCAGCCGAAAGCAACATAACCGATTTATTACATTCGGCAATCACCAACCTCCCCAACCACAACCAGGGAAAACGAGGTCTTCTGACAAGCATGTTCTATAAAATATATTGATCTGAAAAATCTTCCCGGCTATCCGTCACCAGCCGGGACATCCCCTTTATGATATGGTCCCGGACAGTGACGATATGATACCGCAGGGCATCCTTTACTCCCTTTTCATCGTTTTTTTCAAGGCAGTCAAGGATATCCATGTGTTCGTTCAATGACGTATCCATGACGCTGGAAAAATAGAGATTCCGGCTGTATCGGAGCAGTAGAACATCAAAAAGCTCCTGAAGCATCTTCAACTGAATTCTGGTATCTGCCAGAGAGGCCAGGCACATGTGGTATTCCATATCCGTGAGGATGCGCTTGTAATAATTGTCCTCTGCCACGGCACCCTCATATTTCTCCATGGCAGCCCTGATTTTTTTTATGCCGGCTTCATCGAGGCGGGCCATGGTTTCAGAGACCAGGGCCCCCTCAATCAGCAACCGGGTATTGTATACCTCTGCAATTTCCTTGAGACTGATTTCGTTGATATAATATCCCCGGTTGGGTTCATGCCGGACAATATTTCTGAATTCCAGCCATTTCAATGCCTGGATCACCGGGGTCATGCTCACACCGATACGCCCGGCCAGATCTTTGTATTTAATTTTCTGTCCCGGATGGATCTCGTTGTAAAACAGCATCTGCCGGATGGCGTTGTATGCGGTTAAGGTCAAATCCGATTTTCCAGCTGTTTTATCTGGT
>JAABUB010000012.1 GCA_011389575.1 Desulfotignum sp.
TTCCATTGCCTTCAAGTTTATCCCCAACCGCTTGTATGCAGACATTTTATCCACCCTTAACTTTTTTTGCGGTGTTTCCAGCCTGTTTTTGACATATCAGGGATTTTTTGCCAGGGCCATCATTATTATTATTGCAGGGCAGCTGTTTGATCTGTTTGATGGCAGGATGGCGGAAAAACACGGGGGCACCCGATATGGGCCTTATATGGATGATATTGCCGATTTTGTCAGTTTCGGCGTAGCACCTGCCTATGTAATGCTTAAAATCGGGGGCGCCTATGCCTGGGTGTTTGCCGCCATTTATTTGGCCGGGGTTGCATTCCGGCTGATCCGTTTTCTGGCTGTTGATAAAAAGCGCTCGGATCTGCCGCCCGGCGTATTTAACGGCCTGCCCTGTCCGGCAGGTGCGCTGTTTGTTCTTGGCGCCGCCCTGATCATGCCCCCTCTGTTCTTGTGGGGGGTGGTGGCCATTGCCACAGCCCTGATGGTGAGCACCATCCGCTTTGCCCATCTGGGTCGGATTATATTAAAGCAGGTTCCCAAGCCATTGTTTTTTACTTTGAGTGCAGGCACAATTATGGTAATCGCCTTTGTTCTGAAAACCAGAAATGTGGAATTGTTCGGCACCATTATCCTGTGTTGTGTGCTTGCCTATATTTTTATCGGCAGAAAATTTCTTGTGAGCCGTTCTTCCTGATCATCGGCTGCACAATTATTTAATCGGATTGACCTTAGGGGATCTGTTCACCAGGTAGATTCCGATGCACACAAGGGCCAGGCCGAACCAGACCATCATGCTCACCGGTTCGTTTAAAATCACGGCACCGAACAGAACCCCGAACAGCGGCGCCAGAAAAGTGAATGCTGTAAGTCCGCTGACAGCAAAATTATGAATCATCCAGAACCAGAGGGTATAGCTGAGAAAAGCAACGACCACGATCTGATATGCCATTGCCCACAAAACAACACCAGTCAACTGGATGGTGTAATCATGTTCAAACAAAAGTGACCCCAAAAGAAGAACCGGCACGGCAAATATTAGTTGCGAAAAAAGGGTCTGGTAATGATTCAGTGTCACAGACTGGCTGATGCGTTTGATGTACAATGTTGTCGCTGCCCAGAAAACCGCTGCAACCAGTGCCATGGTGTCGCCGATCCAGCTGTTATCCGGCAGCATGGGCGAATGCAGGCGGAAAACAATCCATAACCCGGCAAAAGCCAGTATCAATCCTGATACTTTGCCGGGGCGCAACCGGTCCTGGTTTACAGCAAAATGTGCCCCAAGGGCCACCCAGAACGGATGGGAATACAAAAAAATGGTGGCCCTGGAAGCGGTTGTAAAAGAAACGCTCCAGTATAAAAAAAGAAAATCAAGGCCGAACAAAGCCCCGATCATCAGGGCGTGAAACCTGCTTCCTTTGGGAAAAAGTACGGCTTGGCCCCTGGCTTTTGCCAGAAGCAGCACAAGAAAACCGGCAGCAAGGGATCGGATGGTTGCCGCCAGCAGAGGCGGTATGCCCTGGTTGCTGAATTTGATGCTGACCGCGTTACCGCCCCAGATGGCACAGACCAGCACCAGCAGAAGCCCTGCAGACAAAGACAGTTTTCCATTATCAGATGTATTTTGAACAGCCATGCCATGTCACCTCCGAGACTATGCAGGAGTAAACCATAACAGCCGTGTGTGTCAAACAAAATTCCAGAAACTTCTGTTACATTGGCCACGGTTTTATTGTGATGAGACAGAAACAGAAGCCATGATTTTTCTGATTTCCTTGATTCTGTCTGCGATGTTCCGGGCGCTTATGATTTCCGTGACCAGACAGACGGTTCCGGCTCCTTTTGCAATCACCTCCCCTAAATTGTGCCGTTTGATACCGCCGATTGCCACAAAAGGAATATCATGGGTTTTTGCCACATATTCAAGGTATTCCAAGCCTACTGCATCACAGACATCCTGTTTGGTTCTGGTGGTAAAAACAGGACCCACCCCGATATAATCTGCACCGTCTGCGAGGGCCTTTTTGGCCTGATCAGGACTGTGGGTGGAACATCCGATCATCATGCGGGGAACAATTTTTCTTATCTTTTTTACGGGCAGATCATCCTGGCCCTGGTGGATGCCGTCTGCTCCCACCATCATGGCAATACCAAGATGATCATTTACAATAAAAGGAACCCGGGCATCTGCGGTTATTTTCCGGATCTGCTCACATTCTGCAAGCATTTGCCTGCAGGATTTGTCCTGGACCTTTTCCCGGTACTGCAGAACATCGATACCGGCATCCACCATCATTGCAGCCACTTCAACATTAGAACGGCCAAGTGAAAATTTTTCACCGAGAATACCATAGATTCCCTTTGGCAATTGCTTTTTGCACAGACAGCGGTCTGCTGCGGCTGAAGTGACCCCGGCATGAGGGGTTGGAAAATCTTTCATTTTTTCATTTCTCCATCTGATGTAAAACGATACCGGCCATAACAGCCGCAACCAGAGCAACTTTGGGCGGAAAAAGTGCATGTTTATCCTGATCCGATGAAAAATCCCCCACAATATGGCAATTCGCAAGTTTTTTTATTTTGACTGTATCAAGATCCCTGCCTGCAATGCCCGAGGCTGACACGATTTTTTTATCTGTACCGGCCAGCTTTTCCATGAGCATTTTTTTTAAGTGGGGGTGATCAAACCCTTCCACAACCATGGAACAGTCCTGAAAAATCGAAACAACATTTTCCGGTGTGATTTTTTTGTCTTTCATCTCAATGACCATCTTTGGATATATGGCATGGAGGTTGGTTTCCAGACTGATGGTTTTTTTACAACCCACCTGATCCGTCCGGTAAAACTGCCGGTTCAGGTTTGCTGTTTCCACACAGTCAAAATCCACAATTTTGACCAAAGAAACTTTTGCCTGGGCCAGATGCCTTGCCACATTGGACCCGATCCCGCCGATTCCGGCTATCCCGATTTTCATATCACAGATTCCCAGTCTTTGAATACCGGCTGAAAACCGCTTTTCCGGATCATCCGGGTGATCTGATCCACACTTCTTGCATCAGTCACTGCAAACTGGACTGTGCTGTCTTCCAGGTTCCGGGCATAGCCGCCCACATCGGTTCTAGAGCCGGCAGAATACCGTGTGGCGCCCAGATGGACCAACCGGTCCCTGAATGCAGCTGATTCCCGTGTGGATATGGTAATTCCCAGGCGGGGCATGAACAACCGCCAGGCCAGCATACACTGGACAAATGATATGTCCGGAAAACTGTGGCAGAACGCTGTTGCCCCTTCAGCTTTGGTCATCCTGGGCAAAGACAGGGACACTTCCACATCAGGATAGGTCTGCTCCAGATATCTGGCATGCAGCCCGGCCATAAACGCTTCAGCCATTGGATTTCCAAGGCCGAACAGGGCACCGATATTAACGGCGCGAAAGCCTGCTTGCGCACCCCTTTCCGGTGTCAGCAGCCGGTAGGCATAATCAGCTTTTTTCCCGCCGGGATGCACCTGTTTATAGATTTTGCGATCATAGACCTCCTGGTAAACCGTAAGGGAATCTGCACCTGCGGCAACCAGGATGCGGTAATCCGCCTCATCCATGGGAAATATCTCAAGGCCGATGGAAGAAAAATATTTTTTCAGGATCCTGACCGCGTCTGTGAGGTAGGACATGGGTGTCCGGGCCGGGGCCTCCCCTGTTAACACCAGAATATGACGGATACCGGTCTTTGCAATTGCTTCGGCTTCCTGATCAATCTGATCCAGTGTCAGCTTTGTGCGGGCAAACCGGGTATGGGCATTGAACCCGCAATAGGTGCACTGGTTGACACAATAATCCGATATGTACAATGGTGCATACAGGCCGATAGTCCGGCCAAAATACTGCCGGGTCAGGAGCCTTGCCTTTTGGGCCATTGGTTCCAGAAAATCTTGTGCACAGGGGGACAAAAGATGCAAAAGATCACGGAAGGCCAGGATATCGCGGTGCAAAGATCTCTGGACATCCCGGGTGGTGACCTTTTCAAAAAAGTCTTTAAAATCAAATTCTTCCCAGGCTATTACCTGGTCCATAAAAGACATGGTGTCAACTCCTCAAAAATCCGGTCAACGGTGAAGAGGCCTCGGCAAAATCCTGTTCATCCGCCATATCGGCAAGATATGCCATCCGTCCGGCAGCAACCGCCATGCCAAATGCCTTTCCCGCTCTGACCGGGTCTGCGCTGGTGGCAATGGCTGTATTCACCAGCACGGCATCAGCACCCATTTCCATGGCTTGTGCCGCCTGGGAAGGCCTGCCGATCCCGGCATCCACCACCACAGGCAGGCTGCTGATTTCAATAATTCTTTTGATCATGGATTTCATCTCAAGGCCCAGGTTTGTGCCGATGGGAGATCCCAGAGGCATGACAGCAGCAGCCCCTGCATCGTGCAGCTGCCGGGCAAAGGTTATATCCGGCATCATATAGGGAAGAACGACAAATCCTTCTTTGGCCAATACTTCTGTGGCTTTCAGGGTTTCCTGGTTATCGGGCAGCAGATACTGCATATCTGTAATCACCTCGATTTTAATAAAATTGCCGCAACCGGATTCCCTGGCAATCCTTGCAATCCGGATCGCTTCTTTGGCTGTCCTGGCACCGGATGTATTGGGCAGCAAGGTAACGGTATCAGGTATAAATGTGAGAATGTTTTCATCTTTTGATCCCATATCCACCCTGCGCAGGGCCACGGTAATCATTTGGGAACCGCTTGCTTCCAGCATGGGGGATATCAGTGACCGGGATGAAAATTTTCCTGTTCCTGTCAACAACCGGTTTGTAAATGATTTTCCGCCCAGCACCAGTACATCATTATCATTTTTTGCCATCTACCCTCCTCCCACGAAACTGAGCAGTTCGATTTCATCGCCGTCTTTGATCCAGGTGGATTCCCATTTTTCCTGGGTGACAACTTCCAGGTTGACTTCGGCAACAACAGAGGACGGTGCAAGTCCCATTTCACGGACAAGTCCCGTAAGCCTGGAACTGCGGCATTCAATTGTCCTGCCGTTAAGTCTGATTTTCATAGTCTTCTCCATAGTATGGTATATTTTTACAAATTGATCTGGTTTGCACCGAAAGGAGGAAAAAGACAGGAAACTGCTAAGAAAGGCTTTTTTTTTACCCACCCACTTTCCCTACGCCGGTACTAACCGCATCAGGTTCCAAGGGTTGAAGTGTACAACTTCTCTCAGCTTTTTTTGAAAAGCACCCCCAGTGAACAAATTTATCATTACCTATATTAATTTGTGCAAAATGTCAACTGATATAGAATACAGCAACATACCGCAGTCCTTTGCCGATGGCCACAAGGGGAAGAAATACAGCCAGACGGACCTTCATTATCCCGGCCACCAGGGTGAGAGGATCTCCGCCAATGGGCAGCCAGGCCAGCAAAAGGGTCCAGTATCCATAGTGCTGAAACCAGTACTGGGCCCGGGCAATCTGGGCCGGACTGAAATAAAACCAGCGCCGGTTCTGGAACCGCAGCAAAGACAGCCCCAGCCACCAGTTGACCACAGATCCCAGGGTATTGCCAATGGTGGCGACAACCAGCAGCAAAACAGGATCTCCCCCCTGCCGCAACAGGGCAAAAAGCACAACTTCAGAATAAAAAGGCAGAATCGTGGCGGCAAAAAAAGCGGAACCGAATAAAAATAAAGTGGAAGTCACCATAAAAAATTATGCCAGCAGCCATCTGAACAGGGCAAACTGCGACGGCAGGTAAAAAAGGTATTCCGGGTGCCACTGGACCCCGATGATCTTCTGGCCGTTGGCTGCTTCCACAGCCTGGATAATGCCGTCAAGGTCCCGGCCCACCACCTGCAGTGTTTTGCCTGGTTCCCGGACAGCCTGGTGGTGCAGGCTGTTTACCCGAAGCGTCTTTCTGCCGCAGACCCTGAAAACCAGTGAGTTTTCCTCCAGAAACACATGTTTGGTGGGCAAAAGCCCCGGCCGGTTGTGGGTCAGGCGCCGCAGGGACCGGATATCCTGAAAAAGGTTGCCGCCCAGAACCACATTAATGAGCTGGGCACCCCGGCAGATTCCCAGCAGGGGAATTTTATGTTCCAGGGCATATTTAATCCATTTTATTTCCAGCAGATCCCGTTGTGGATCAAACTTCACCGGTGCGTTCAGATCCCCTTTGTAATGTTCGGGTGCGATATCATTTCCGCCGCCGATAATCAGTGCATCCAGAGACATATCCCCGATATCATGGTTCACACTGATCCTCCGGGCAGATCCACCGGCCAGCTGCAAAGCTGTCCTGGAACACCACCAGGCAGGTGCCCAGCGCCGGGAAGACCCGGTTACGCCAATGCGTGGTCTTGCAGCCATCTGCTCATCAATGCGGTCCAGTCGTTGCGGGAAACTCCCAGAAGAGGCCGGTGCATGGCCAGAAACTGCTGCCCGAGATCCTCCAGATCATCAGGCCGCTGTGCCAGTTCTTCCACCACCCACCAGGTATTCCAGGGAAGGGCCAGGGACCAGTCTGGTTTGTCGATCTGGCAATTGGGCAACCGGTAATGAAAGGCCGGACGGGCCTTTATTTTTGTATCGGAAACCACCCTGCTGACCTGAGCGGCATTCATATGTGCAAAAAGGGGCAAAAGGTCAAGTGCCCGGTTGCGGCTGGCATTGTGCTGGAAGTAATCATCAGTGATCTGATTCCGGTCCGGTGCTGTCCGGGAAAACAATTGTTTAAGATATGCCTCCGGATACAGGTCAACAAAGGGGCTTATGCGGCGGGAAAAATCCACCTGATGGGCATCCACCAGCCACCATTGCAGCAGGGAAAATGCCCGCAGGTAACCAAACAGACAAGAAGCATCCAGGTGCGGGACCTCTGTATTGATATGGACACCGTAGGCGGCGATCATGGAGTCTTCAGTGCCCCTGGCTCCTGCCCGGCGCAGTTCTCCGACCAGAGGATCAAGCCGGTCCAGATCGGACACGGCAATAGGCGGACAGACCACCTCCATGGGTACCAGCAGGGCAGCTGCCTGGCTGAGCAGGTCAAGCCAGTCCTTTGACTTGACCCGGTTCTGCTGGACTGCTATTTTTTTAAGAAAATACCAGTCCAGTTCAATGGTAAAATCTCCCAGTCCCTGAACCGAAACCGCGCATGCAGCAGGAGACGTACTGGTGCGTTTTGCGGAAAATACCTGTTCAACCACAGCGGTTGTCCGGTTAAGATCAAGGCCGGTAAATTCAAGCTCAAAGCCCACTTTGCGAATTTTTTTATTCCGGGTATGGGTAACTGACGGCAATTTGTAGTGTGTGCTCTGTGCCATATATCCTTTTTTTTCACGCCACCATGAAAACAGAACCTTGTTAATAAAACCCATCCCCTGCCGGGCACAACAGATGATGAAACTATAAGCAGTCAGGTATTTGCTTAAAACTTAAAACATTCATATAAATATCTGTTTCCCACAGCCCATTGTCAAGGAATTAATCTTCTGGCAGGTATGTCCTCCAGGGGAAAATCCCCGTTTTTGACCTGCAAATTGACATATTGCCGGTCTGAATATTTGCTATAGTAGCGTGCGCTTCTCTGGGGAGCCCCTGGTGGTGTCCTGTGAACGGACCGTCAGAATCGGAGGGGGCCTGGCAAAATATGCCGGGATGGTTTTCAATCAGAGGGCGGGTTGCCGCGCTTCATTGTTCTTATACAAACAGGCCCCCGCAGATCTCGGGCCGGGCACAGGACACCACCAGGGGCGGGGCTTGGGAGAGAGTGCTGCACAGAGCAATCGAAAATCCGGCATGCTTATGGCAAATATCCACTTGCCGGTATTTTTCCTGTTCAGGCAGTCCTTCAGGTGGTAATATATGTCACAGTCGTACCGGACAAACTGATCAACCGGGAATTCGCCCTGCAGAATACCCAGAATGCCGGACTGTAACAGACACAAACAAACAGGGGGGTTACCCATAGGTAAAACTTTGCTTAAAGGCCGGATGAAAAAATTATATTGCTGCTGTTTTTTGGTATCCCTGCTTGTATTATGCCTGATTTTTCCAGGCACGGCCATGTGTGCAGAAGACAACAGCCTGCCTTTGAATGTGCATATATCAGAAACCTATGATGATGACCTGCCCGGGTTGCTCGAAAAAAAATATATCCGGGTTCTCACAACCCTTAACAGGACCAATTTTTATATTTCCGACGGGCATCTGGTGGGATATGAATATGCATTGATCAAAGGGTATGAAGCGTTTCTCAACAGCCGGATTGATCAGAACAGATTAAACGTCGTGCTGGAGTTTATTACGGTCTCCAGGGACCAGCTGATCCCCAAACTGGTCTCCGGGCATGGTGACATAGCGGCTGCAGGACTGACCATCACACCCGAAAGAAAAGCCAGGGTGCATTTTACAAAGCCTTATTTAACCGGGATAGATGAAGTGGTGATAACCCGGAAAGGAAAATTCCAGCCAGAAAATGTTTTTGATTTACGTGCAAAAAAAATCCATGTCCGCAAAAGCAGCAGCTACTATGACAGCCTGCGCAGACTGAATGAAAAATTGCGCAAAAACAACAAAAAACCGGTAAAGATAATTTTTCTCAATGAAGAACTGGAAACAGAAACCGCCCTGGAAATGGTTGACAGCGGCGCCATTGCCATCACTGTCGCAGACAGCCATATTGCCCGGGCATGGTCAGAAGTGCTTGAAAACATCGTGATTAATGAAAATGTGGTGCTGCGCAGAAATTCCAAAATTGCTTGGATGGTGCGAAAAAACAACCCGCTGTTGCTGTCCAGTCTTAATACATTTTTAGACACCCATAAAAAAGGGACCTTGCTGGGCAATATATATTTTAACCGGTATTATAATGATACCAGTGGCCTGAAAAATCCTCTGAACCCTGAAGAATGGGAAAAACTCAAACAATACAAAGGGATCATAAAAAAATATGCCAAAAAATATGATTTTGACTGGCTGCTCATTCTGGCAATGGCATTTCAGGAATCAGAGCTGGACCATAACCAAAAAAGCAGTGCCGGTGCAGTAGGCCTTATGCAGGTGTTGCCTGCAACAGCCATGGACAAAAATATCGGCATCCCGCATGTGAACAGACTGGACAGCAATGTCCATGCCGGGGTCAAATATCTGGCCTTTCTCAGGGACCGCTACTTCAGTTCTGACAACATACCCCACAGGGACCAGATCCGGCTTTCACTGGCAGCCTACAATGCCGGTCCGGCCAATATCAGCAAAGCAAGAAAAATGGCAGAAAAAATGGGCCTGGACAAAAACAAATGGTTCAGAAATGTTGAACTGGCAGCCCTTCGCACCATCGGTCGGGAAACAGTCCAGTATGTCAGTAACATCAACAAATATTATGTCCTCTACCAGTCCATCCTGGCCGATTAACCGGCTGGCAGAACAATTTTTTAGAATTGAAGGCAATACCCTTGTGGTTCAGGATATTGACATTCTGGACGGCACACCATTGCTGGACATCAAACCCTATATACAAAAATTTGATGCGGTGGCAGACAGCTGTTCCGGATGGCTTTCGGCCAGCGAAGAGGATATCAGAAATAAACGCTCAGACGACAGGTTCAAATAAAGAACAGATATAGACAAAGGATGCAAGGGCAGCCACAGTGCATGAAAGCAAATATCTGCTGCATTGATAGATATGATCATGCATATTTACCTGTCATGATTCATCATTTTTTGTATCAATGCTTGTGGCGGCCGGTCAAAAAATACGCCTGATCCGGGAAGATCCGGGTGCATCCCCCGGATGAACAGATACAGTACACCGCCGAAATCACGGTCATGGTCATAATCTTTGCACCGCAGCGTCAGATACCGGTACAGGGCCATCACATACAAATGATACTGCAGAATATAATGGTGTTCTTCCATGGCTGCAGTCATGGCGGCCAGACTGTAGTCAGCGTAGGTATCCCCCAGGAAATTGGATTTATAGTCAATGATATAATACCGGCCCCGGACCCGGACCACAAGGTCAATGAATCCTTTGACAAATCCTGTGACACTGCCCTGGTCCAGGCCCCGCAGTCTGGCGGCATAGGCTTTCCGGTTCTTTTGGATGGAAAGCAGATCTGCCAGTCCTGGCAGATGCAGGGTATGTGCATCACATAAAAATTCAGCTTCTGTCAGCCGGTCGGTTCTGGCAACATTCCTGAGGCTGAATCCCTCGGGACCGGTCACAAGCTGTGTGGATACAATATCTGTTACTGCGGCCGTTGCCGGTGCCAAAAGCGCCGGATCCCCAAGCCCGAACCGGGGCAGATAGCGGGCGACACAAGCTGCCACATGTGCTGCATCCCCCTGAAAATCCATGTGCTCCAGGACAGCATGGAAAAAATCTCCGGATCCGGCCCCCTTGGGAAATATCTGCAGACAAATGGCTGTATCTGCCACAGGAATACGGGTTGCAATATGTTCCCCCGGTGCTGCAATGTCTGTTTTTGGGGCCGGGGTGCCTCCCCTCGGGTTCGGTGTGTCTGTGCCCTCATCCGGGGTGACGATTGTCAGGTTCGGTGTATCTGTCCGCGGGTCCGGGGTGACCGCTGTCAGGTCTGATAGGTCTATCCCCGGGTCAGGAATGACGGATGCCCGGTTCGGATCAGGGACAGCCGTGCCACCCGGCTGTGCGGCAGCGCCTCGGGCCAGGGCACTGAAACTGGTGATGCCGTAAAAGGGCCTGATCTGCCGGGTCAGCTGTCTGGCATGCAGTTCAGGCAGCTGCTTTTTCTCATCCCATAAGGGCGTATCCGGCCCGGGTGACGTCAGAAACTGTACACATATATTTTTTTGATCAGCAACCAGTGCCTGGAGATCTGCTGCCATGTCTGTATCATCTGCACATCCTTTGGGATGGACCATGCTGCCCAGGGCGGAATCTGCAATGCCTGAAATGCCGCACCAGAAAATGCGGCACATGGCCGAAGCCCGGGTCAAAGCCACATACAGCAGCCGCCGCTGTTCCGCTTTTTCCTCCAGGGTGTGCAGGGCCCGGGATTTTTCCATCCCGGCTGTATCAGGTCCATGATAATCTGTACTGCGCAGGTCCATGCACAGCTGCAGACCAGCATCCGGATCATGAAACAGCACAGGCCGGCTGGATACGGGCCTGGTGCCGGACCACAAATACGGAAGATAGACAATGGGGTATTCCAGGCCCTTGCTTTTGTGGATGGTGACAATGGTCACAGCCTGGCGGTCACTTTCCAGCCTGAGTTCATCTGTTGCTTCATCCCTGGTGTCGGCAAACAACTGGCCCTGGTACCATCTCATGAGATAAAACATGGACAGATGCCGGTGCAGTTCCGCCTGGGCAGTCAGTTCCACCAGGTGATACAGATTGGTAACCTCCCGTTCACTTATGCCGGCATCCGCCCGGAGCAGCCCGCCCGGAGAATGCAGCAGCGCCATGATCATGGCGATAAAGCCTTTTTTTTCCCAGATTTGTTTGTATTCCTGGAACCGTTCCTGCCACTGTTCAAGCACTTCTGGGGAAAGGGTCCAGAGCTGTGCCATGGAAAAACCGAACACAGATGTGGCCAGGGCCGCCTTCATGAAACTGATGCGGTCCGGTCGGAACACCGCCCATAAGATATCATTGAGTGCGACTGCCTGAGGAGAATCAAATACCGATCCTGTTTTGGAGATAAAAGCGGCAATATTCTTCTGTGCCAGGGCTGTGTGTACATCTTCGGCCTCCTGGTTGGTGCGCACCAGAACAGCCATATCTCCGGGGGTGACAGGAACAGGCACGCCTGATTTGTTCAAAAGCGTGTATCCGGCAGTCAAGTCCCGAAGTATTTCTCCGGCCACAATTTTCGGGATCAGGAATTTCGCATTCTGTTTTGTCACATATCCCTGCCGGTCCACATCCAGATCATCTCTGGGTACAAACGAAAACTGCAAAGGCACAGCCACGTTGTTTTCATTGTCTTGCAGGCGGTTTTCAGCCGTATCCGGGGTCCCCACCCGGGTAAAACCGATGTCGTCAAACAAAAACGGACAGGATGCCGCACAGAACAGGTCATTGACCGCCTGTACCAGCAGCGGAGAAGACCGGAAGTTCTTTTCCAGGGTGAACATCTGGTCACTGTCCCTGCAGGCGGCAAGATAGGCAAAAATATCCCCGCCCCTGAAAGCATAAATAGCCTGCTTGGGATCTCCGATCATGAAAAACGGCCGGGTGCCACCGAACCTGGATGGGGCCTTTGCAAACAGGGTGGAAAAAATCCGGTACTGGGCCGGGTCTGTGTCCTGGAACTCATCGATCAGGCATGCCTCATATTTTTTCTGCACCGCCGAGATGAGCTGTTTTTTCCCGAAAGTGTTCAGGGCACAGGCCAGGTCATTGACCAGGTCATCAAAAAAGCATTGCCCCTGGTGCTGTTTCATCCGGGCAAGTTCCTGTTCATAAAACTGTGGAAAATCACATTTCAGGCTGATTACATTGGTTTCCATTATCTGATAGAGATCAGACAACTCTTTGCACAGATCAAAAAACAGATGTTCCGGCGGATCTGCACCGGCCTTTGTCTTTTCCTTCATGCGGGCAGGGGTGAATTTATACAGGCTGTCGCCTTTTTCCGTCATGACAAACAGGGCATCTTCCCCCTGGGTCCCACATTTTTCCAATGCTGCCCCCAGCCAGACCGGCACGTTTTTTTTGGAATAACTGCGCTTGTCCAGCCCGGTATGGGCCTGGATCAGGTCAGCCACCCCCCGGGCATCCTCTGCCAGGCAGGCATGTATCCGGACCACAATCTGCCGGTACCGGTCACAGACCCGGGTAAACGCGGATGGCGCAGGAATGATGCACAGGCCCGGCCGGACAACCGCCGGCTGCATGTCCCGGGCCAGGGTTTCGGGAGTGATGCCTTTGTGGGCCAGAAGCCTGAGCATCAGGGGATCCAGGTCATTGATCCTGGCCATGAAAAAATCCATGCTCACCTGGCGCAGAAAACCTGTCTGGTCTGCCAGAAGCGCCATGTCAAAGGCACTGCCTGTTTCAAAGGCATGCTCCTTGAGGGTCTGCAGGCAAAAGGAATGGATGGTCATGATGGCGGCCTGGTCAAAACAGGTGAGTGCCAGGCTGATGCGCCGGCATACCAGGCCGGGGTCGGCCATGCCTGCCAGAAACTGCACCAGGTCATCATTTTCTTTACCTGCCGCACGCAGCCCTGCCAGGGCCCGGGAAAGGCGCATGCGGATGCGCAGCTTGAGTTCCGCTGCCGCAGCTTCGGTAAAGGTCACCACCAGAATGGATTCAACAGGATACCCGGCTGCAATGAGGCGCACCACCAGGGTGGTGATGGTGTAGGTCTTGCCCGTGCCTGCACTGGCTTCAATCAGGGTGGTTTTCTGAAGGTCCAGTGTAAAGGGATCCAGGGGTATCATGGGTCGGGCTCCATATGTTCCAGCAGGGACCGGTATACCAAAAGCCCATTGTCCACAAGCCCGGATGCCAGAAGCTGGTCCGGAGACTCAAAGGGATCGGACCGGCTGGCAAGCCAGGCAGCTGCATACCGGTCTGTTTTTTC
Source organism: Desulfotignum sp. (assembly GCA_011389575.1). Lineage (GTDB taxonomy): Bacteria > Desulfobacterota > Desulfobacteria > Desulfobacterales > Desulfobacteraceae > Desulfotignum. The sequence goes on from JAABUB010000012.1 coordinate 13,590, forward strand.
TCCGGTTTTGTTGTAGGCGCTGAACCAGGCAGGCCCGGCCGCCTTCAGGGCCGGACCAAGGGTATCTTTTGTTACTTCATAGTTGTTTTTCGCCAGGATTTTTGCCAGAACAAAACAGGTCTCCGGAAAAAATGCCCAGGCCTGGCGCAGCCCTTTTTCATATATGGACACCAGATCAGATAAAATGGTTTTGGCCCGGCCCCCTGTCGACAAAAATTTCTGGACAACCGCGGGCTGCCTGGCTTTGGGATCCCGACCAATGATCCTGGTTTCCACAGGGGTCTCCGGCACTGCCAGGGTAAGGGCCAGATGGATGATCCAGTTCTTGAGCAGGCGGCGGGCATTGATGCGTCCAACCCCTGCAACACACCGAATAATACCGCCATCATTGGCAAACAGGTCTGAAACAGGGCCAAAAATCCGTGTGTTTTTCAGGACAAAATCAATGTTTATCGGATCCAGCCGGGTTTCAGGCATATGCTGTTGCGCCAGAACTTTTACGGGAAGGGTTGTTTCCACAACCGACTGCCACTGCAGCCTGCCCTGATTGCCTAAAGGCAGGTGCCCCCCTGCCCGCACCAGAGGGTACCATGCCTGTGCGGCATTCATGGCAGCATCCGTTTTTTTTTCCAGGATCCAGGTTCCCAGATGGTACCGAACCAGTCCGGACACCTGGAACGGTTCTCTGTCAGGCAGCGGTTCTTCCACCAGGGGAAATTCCATGGCCAGAGATGTTGTGCAGAACAGTTCCAGGGGATTTCGGAAAAACCGGTTCAGAGCTGCAAGGGTCACGGGTGCTGCCGCATCCTGGGGAAACCGGTTCTTCAGGGTTTGATCCTGGAAGCGCTGATCTTCTTGTGTCCGGCTGTCTTTTCCTGCCGGGCCACACATGGAACAGGCAATGGCACACTGGTGTTGGGAATAGGAAAAAAAATCCAGGTTCCGGTCAAAATAGGCCTGGCTGAAGCCGTGCAAAGGATGGGTAAACCACCACATGTATCCGGGCGCAAACACAAAGCTGTTTTCCATGACATCAGCCAGTTCACTGACCATCCCGGAACAGGGAATGGGGGCATTGTCTTTGATGCTCATGCCGGTATAGGTTATGATCAGCCGTTGCCGGGCGGACAGCAGGGTTTCCAGAAACAGGTACCGGTCTTCATCCCTGATATTTTTGTCCCCTGCCCCGGGAAAGGCCGATATGAGATCAAATCCCGGGGCAAACACTTTTCTGGGAAAAGATGCCTCATCCATGCCCATGAGAGCCACCACCTTGAAGGGGATGCTGCGCATGGGCATCAGATTGCAGAACGTGATGCCCCCGGCCAGAAAACTGCCCCGGGCTATGGACTGGTCCAGCCGGGTAATCAGCATATCCTGGATAGCTTCAAAGGACAGTTCACCAGTATATCCGCCCTGATCCGCACCATAAGACAGGTGTTCACATGTCTGGACAATATACCTGATATCTGCCTGACTGGATTCATCTGATGCCATCATGCCGAAAACCAGACCGGTGAACACAGCCTCCCATCGGGAAGGGGATTTTTTGCCCTCCAGTTCGGCCAGATGATGAAACAGGGTATGGCAAAAATGCGCAAACCGTCCCAGAATATCTGCGTCCAGGCCTTCGAAATAGGGACAGGGCAGCACACTGCCCACCAGCTCCTCGCAGGTTCGGGGCATGGCATACCCCATAAACAGGCGCTGAAAACCGAACTGCCAGGTGTTTTCCAAAAATCCTTTGCCCGCAACCGCCTGGCGGTGGTCCATATCTTTTCCCCAGAGGATGCCGGCCTGGCTCACCATCTGTTCAAGGTTCTGGATCTCGGTGTGGGATATACCGAATTTTTCAGCTATGACAGGGCACAAAAGCAGATCCAGAACCCGGGACTGCTCCAGGCGTGATCCTTTCATGTCCAGAATCTTTAAAAAAGCCCCGATGGTGGAAGATTCGGTTGCCTGCCGCCGGTCGGAAATGCTGTAAGGCAACGGATGCTCCAGGGAAAATACCGCTTCTATATACGGGGCATAGGCCTCGATATCAGGCATCATCACCACCACCTCATGGGGGGCGAGATCGGGATTGCGGACAAATTCATCCAGAAGCAGATCCTTTAACACCTGGGCCTCCCGCATGGGGGAATGGCAGGCATGAACACAGATGGAGCCATCATTTTCCGCCACAGACACAGGGTCGTGTTCACCGCCTCGGCCCCGGTCCACCAGGTGCAGAATATCTGACTGCATCTGGTGCAGCATGCAGGCAGGGGCTTTATCCAGGACCGGGTCCATGAACAGGTCCCCGAATGGTTCCAGGTAGGGAAATGCTTCCAGACCGGCATGAAACTGTCTGCCGGACCGGCCCAGAGATGCCAGCAGGGGATTGGTGCTCTCGTAATGGCTGTCTGCCGGATCTGTTTTTTTTTCTGCATGGGTTTCCAGGGCAAGCCGTTCCATGTGTCTGGGAGAAGCAATATCAAAAAAGAACTGGTTGGACGGGGTCAGCAAAAACAAAAACACATCTGTGTCCAAAGCTGAGAGCAATTCTGTAAATGAAGGCGGCACCATGGACAAGCCGAACAGGCAGATGCGGTCCGGCAGGCCGGACAGCTTTTTGTTAGCAGCCGCATCCAGCAGGGCATCCATCTGCGTTGGCAGAGAGGGGGTTTCTCTTTTTTCCACAATGCTGCGCCACAGCACCGCCTGCCATTTTTCCGCTGAATTTCCCGGATATTGCGGCCCGGCATGCTGTTCCCAGGCCATGAGCATTTTTGGGCGGTAGACCTGGTAGTCATCCATAACAGAGGCAATCCTGGAGGCCAGCTGCACCTGTTTTTTCCCTGTGGCATCATCTGAAAAATAGGTGGTCAGGTCATTGAAAACAGGGGTTTCAACAGCATTGTCAAGCTGGGCCATCACCGACCAGATCAGGGTATCTTCATCCACAGCCGGTATTTTCTGAAGATCCTGGTTTTGGTCTAAAAAATGCTGGATGATTTCCCTGGGAAACAAAAATTTCATATTGGCACTGATACCCAGAATATCAGCCAGACGCAGGGAGATCCACTGCTTCATTCCCCGGGACTGAATCCCGATCCATTCAGGGGTGAACGGATCATCCGGTCCCCGGGCAACAAGTGCTGCCAGTGCCTCCATGAGCACTTCCATGCGGTTGCTTTTGACCAGATTGAGCAAAAAAATTCCTTGAAAAAAAAATGATTTTTACAGCTGCAGGCACCATACCAGACCCGGCCTGGGCAATCAAACCAAAATCATTTGTTCTATGGTTTTTTTTGCGGGTATGGTATTTTAAAAAAATAATTTTTCATTGGAGATTTCTTTGCCATGCAACATGCAATAAGATGCAATACATACCTGATCCTGCTGGTGTGCATTCTGACATATGCTGTGCCGGCCCGGGCCGGGATCGATCTTACAGCGGTCTCCCAAAGCCGGAAAATCCAGGTCACCATTTACAATCCCGCAGACCTGACCATGGTCACAGACAGCCGAACCCTTCATCTTGCCGGCGGCATGAACCAGATCCGGTTTTCATGGACCGGCACCCGCATCGATCCCACCTCCCTGGCCCTTGCCATCACAGATCCATCTTCAGATGTCACCATTGAACAGATGCGGTTTCCGCCTGACACAAAAGACCTTGCCATCTGGCATGTCCATGCTGAAAAACCCTGCCAGGCTGAAATCGATATCACCTATTTCACCTCTGGTCTCTTTTGGGAACCCCGTTATATGGCGTTTTTGTCTCCGGACAGATCTCAAATCCGGCTCACAGGATATGTCCGGGTGCAAAACCGGTCAGGAGAAGATTATGACAATGCCCGGATTCGTCTTGTGGTGGGAAAAATCCATCTTCTGGACCGGATCTCAGACCTGGCTGACCGTCCCTATCCCTATGGCCGGCCAAAAACACAGTTTCCTGACAATCGGCAGCAGGATGCATATGCACAGGGAAAAGCCCTGCTGGAATCCGCACCGAAAATGGCAGTGCAAAAATCCATGGCAGCACCTGCCCCGAAAAAAATTGAAAAAACCGGGCTGTCGGAATATTTTTTATATACCATTGCAGGTACCCAGACCATTGCCCGGAACTGGTCCAGCCAGCTTGTTTCCTTTGATGTGCCGGAAGTTTCAGCAAACACCCTTTACGTGTATGATGAGCAGCGATTTGGCGCCCGAGCGGTGCAGATGCTGACTTTTAAAAACAATACTGCATCAGGTCTGGGAAAGTTTCCCCTTCCCGGGGGCGGGTTCCGGGTATTTCATAAAATCGACCAGAAAGGGGGGATGACTTTTGCCGGTATTGCTGAAACAGACTACATTCCTGCGGGAAAAAAAGTGGAACTCCTTCTTGGGACAGCCCGCCGGATGAAGGTTACACCAAAGGTTACAAAATTTGCCAAAACCAACCTGGCCTTTGATGACCTGGGCAACCTGTCCGGGTTTGATGATGTCCGGACCATTGCGTTGGATATCACCAATTTTTCAGACCAGGCCGCAGCATTTGAAATCACCCGCCATCAGCCTGATCCGGATTTCACCATTACAGACATCAGCGGCCAGGACCGGTTTGAAAAAATTGATCAGAACCGGTTCAGATTTTTTGTCACTCTGGAACCGGGCACTGAAAAGACCATCTGCTACACCATCACCACATATAAAGGAGACAGAAAATGGCAGCAGATACCTGTCCCATCTTCATGAGACTGCCCGGGCATACAAAGGTGAACCTGAAAGCGCTTATGGCTGCATGGTTTATCCTGCTCATGGGCCTGGGCTGCATCCTTGCTGTGCCTGGTGCCTCTTTTGCCGGAACCCGGCTGGCAACCCTGCCTTTGCAGGAACAGGTTTTCATCCGCCTGGCCGGCCGGAACACGGCCCTGGTGCAGGAAAAACGGGTTCTCACCCTGGTTGCGGGTATCAACCAAATCGATTTTTCCTGGCAGAATGTTCACATCGATCCGGATTCCGTTTATCTGGACACACTGGCAGATCCTGATGATATCAGCCTTTTGTCCATGGCCCGTGCTTCAGATGCATCTGCCCTTACGTGGGAATTATACAGCAGCAGGGACACGGACCACACGGTTGTGATCTCCTATCTGCTGGCCGGACTGGACAACCTGGTCACCTACACCGCCCTGGCAGATGACCAGGAAAAAACCCTGGACCTGGATGCCCGCGTCATCCTGCGCAATTTTTCAGGACAAGATTTTGATAATGCCGTATTCTGGCTCACCCCGGACACCGTTTTCAACACCCGGCTGCAGCACCTTGAAACCCGGCAGGTTCTGTTTTTTGAACAAAAGGACCTGTCTGTGACCAAACACTACAAGTGGGATGATAAAACCATGCCCCATGACCCTGAAAACACCCCACATGCCCCGGGCATTCCCACGGGATACACGATAAAAAACACCAGTGATGCAGGCCTGGGCACCTTTGATCTGGTTTCAGGAAAAACCAGAATATTTCAGGAAGACGGCCAAAACGGCACCATATTTTCAGGAGAAGATGTGATGCCGTTTGTGCCCGAAGGCGGCGCCGCCTTTGTGAAAATCGGCAACAGCCGGGATATCCTGGTGTTCAAGCGCAGAATACACACGGAACAGACCCGGATGCGGCGCAATAAAAAAGGGGATGTCCAGGTATATGACGAGCTGATCACCGACCGGTTCATCCTGGAGAACACCAAAAATGTTCCGGTGATGCTGACCCTCACGGACACGATTTCGGGCCAGTGGGAGCCTGTGGACATGGGCCATGCCTATACCCTCACAGACCACCAGACCCTGGAATTTGATATCCATCTTGATGCAGAAGAAAAAAAGACCATTGATCTGACTTATAAGATTGTAAACAAATTTACCGGCAATTTTGCCCGGTATAACAAGATTGCACCCGGCAACTGAAATATGAAAGAGGAAATCATGATTGTTCTTAAAGCACTGACTGTTGGCAGTTTTCTATCATCGGGCCGCATGCTGCGGTTTCTGCCTGTTTTTATATTAGTGTATCTGACCTGTGTTCTGTTTATTACAGCAATTTTCCCCTGCCCGGGGCAGGCAGATTCTCCGGCACAATCTGTGGAGCAGACCAGCCATCAAAATACAGGTTCAGCCCCGGAACTTGATGGTGCAGCCCTCAAGGCCAGTATTGCCCAAAGGATCCGGATGACCCGGCGGGCCAAAGATGACCGGTACAAACTGTTCAGCCCGGATCTGGTGAAGATCGATGAAAAAATTGTTGTCCATATCCGGGGAATGGATTTTTTCGCAGTCAAAATAAAACTGCACACCCCGGATACAAAAGCGGTGGAAGAGGTCCTTTCCCTGATTGTGGATGAAACCGGCACCCTGCAGATCAGTGGGGTGCATGATCTGGCATCGGGCGCCAATCTGATGCAAAATGCAGTAAGCCAGCTGCAGCATGTGGATGTACAGGACCTGCCGCCGGATTTTGGCAAAGAAATTTTCACAGGGGACGGTGCCCACACCATTACAGCTGTCTCTGATCCTTTCTGCCCCCACTGCCGAAAAGGATGGGAATATATCAAGCTGCACCAGGAAAAAATTAAGACCTTCAGATTGGCCCATTTTCCCCTGAACCCGGCTTCAGCAGCCGCCTGCATGGTTATTGCCGATGCCCATCACCGGCAGTTCAAGGTGTTTGATATTGTTGATTTTGCCTATAGCCAGCTGCATTCCGCACCTGAACCGCAAAAGATTGTGGTGCAGTACATGGAGGCGTTTCCGGAACTTGCAGAAAAATGGGGCCATGACCCGGTATCTGCCCTGTCATATCTGACAAAAACATTCGGCTCTGTTGTCCAGAAAGAACGCAAAGCCGCCCAGACACTGGGAATCAACTCAACCCCTGTCTTTTTTGTGAATGACACCTATATCAGAGGATTTCATGCCCGGAAACTGGACAATGCCATGCAGTAAAAGCAGATACCAGAAGCTGTGCCCGGCAAAAATCTAGTGTGTTGACCCGCCCCGGTCATCTTCATTGGGATCATAGGGATTAAATATTTCCACCGTCCCGGCTTCAGGATTGATCCGCACCGGCGTATAATAATAGTAGGAAAACCATACACCAATTTTGTTTCCTTTGTGATCCAGGATGTCTGCGGTCCGCATCCTACTGGCATCAGGGTGAAGATTACTCAGGTCACCGATTTTTTGATATACCTGGTCCATGGTGTCGATTTTAAACCAGAACCGGGAGTTGAACCGGTATTTTTTGTTTATGCCCACCACTGCATAGGGCAGACCCGACCTGCCGCTGTAATAATACTGGTAGGTATCAGGCAGGGAGGTGGTGTGATATTGTTCCTGGGCTGCAGGACTTGAAACAAGGTCTCCATAAGGTCCCATACAGCCGGCAACCATGGCAAAAGCCGCCAGCAGTGCCATACAGATTCCTGTGGACAGCCATCTGGCATGATGAATGTTTTTATTCTGAATTATTTTTCCGGTAAGATGTCTGTAATGCTTATAATAAAAATATGTCATTTATCCCCTCCTGCAATAGTAATTCACGGTTATTCGCCTTCAAATTCAACCATGGAAAAGACCGGACAGCCTGTTATCTTTTCCCTGCCTTTCAGGTCGGGCAGCTCAACAATAAAGGCACATTCCACAATATCCCCCCCCAGTTTTCTGACCAGTTTCACTGTGGCGCCAACTGTGCCCCCTGTGGCAATCAAATCATCCACAATAACCACTTTTTCTCCGGGTATGATGCCGTCCTGATGCATTTCAAGGATGTCTGTACCATACTCCAGATCATAATTCTCCTGGATGACTCTAAAAGGCAGTTTTCCGATTTTTCTTACCGGTACAAATCCGATGCCCAGTTTATAGGCCAGCACACCGCCGAAAACAAATCCCCTGGCATCAATGCCAACGATTTTATCAATATCTTTGTCACAGTATCTTTGGAAAAGAAGGTCACACGAATGTTTAAACGCCTCAGGATCCTGCATCAAGGTGGTCAGGTCCCTGAAAACAACACCCGGTATGGGCCAGTCCGGAATACTTCTGATGGTTTCTTTGAGATTCATTTGCGCTGTTGTGCCTCCTGAGCAATTATGTAAGATGTCAATCTGCCGATAGCAGTTTTCAACAGGATGTTCGTTGTTCTAAATTAGGCCATGTTATCATTATATAGCATTTTTCCTTGCCCGGCACAATTACATATCATTGGATGCGGTATCGCCTTTTTCCATCAATAATATTTTGTCCTGCCTGGAAACAGTGAGCATTTTGGCAGCATGCCCGTTTTTTACGGCAATTTCCATATATCCTGTGGATGCGGTGAGGACAAAAGGCTGGTTATCCGGGGCCGATGCATAGGTCCGGTAATATCGGGTAATGGCTGTATCGTTTATTTGCAGACAAAACCCCTTGTCAACAAAAGGTGTAAAATTTTCCCGGGTCAGATTCAAACCGATATTGCCAAAGATATCAATGTGGCGCACGGTCAACAGCAGCCCCTTGTCAACAGGTTCAGGTGCATCCGGAACAAAGCGGGTGAGCTCTTTTGCAGGCTCTCCAAAGGCAGCCGGCAGTATACCTGTGGAAAGATGGGCTGCAACCGGAGCAAATATGTCCCGGCCGTGGAACGTGGGACTTACACAGGAAAGAAAATACCGGGTCCGGGTCAGGTGCACCACGTTTTTGATGGTATTTCTCCGGGCTGCCTGCCACAAAAGACCATTGTCCGGCCCTACCATGAAATAATCACGGGTTTCCACCAGCACAGGCCTGCGCGATGATCCCACTCCTGGATCCACCACTGCACAGAAAATCGTACCCCCGGGAAAATAATTTATGGCAGTATCGAGCATATCAGCCCCGTACCCGATGTCCCGGGGCGGGACTTTGTGGCACAGATCCACGATCACTGCTCCGGGATTGATGGAGAGAATAACACCTTTGAGAATGCCTGCAAAAGGATCAATATCGCCAAAATCCGTAAGCAGTGTGATGGGACCGGGTGTGGACGTGTGCATATCTGCCTCCTGATATTTTTTAAAACAGTATACCTGGAATTTGTGTTAAAATCAGCCACAAAAAATGCTATACTGCTGTAGATTTGATAATGACTTTTCAGGGAAAAACCATATACATGCAAAAGACAAAAGGATACCTGCCTGATGAATATTCTTGTGGTGGATGATGAGCTCGTAAGCCAAAAGAAAATGATGAAGATACTTTCCGGGTTCGGCACCTGTGACGGGGTAAAAACCGGAAAAAGTGCATTGCGGGCCGTAAAAACAGCATTGGAAAACTGGCAGCTCTATAACCTGATTACCCTGGATGTTTCCATGCCTGATATCAGCGGGGTAGATGTGCTGACCGCTGTCCGGAAAATGGAAACAGACCGGGGCCTTACAGATGAGGAGAAAAGCAAAATTTTAATGGTAACCTCCCATTCCGACATTGAAACGGTAAAAGCATGTGCGGGAAAATGTGACGGATACATCATCAAACCCTTTAACAAGCAAGTCATGGCCGGTAAAATAAAAAAGACCGGTCTGCTGCGCTGAATGTATAACAAAAAAAAAGCGTTGCTGCCATGGGTATTGAAATTGAAAAAAAATTTCTGGTGACCGCATTACCGGCCGATCTGGGCCCCGGCATTGAAATAAGGCAGGGATATATACGCAACACGCCGGACAAGGTGGTCAGGATCCGGGTCAAGGGGAACCAGGGGTTTTTGACTGTCAAGGGCAGGACCGTGGCATCTGTGCGGCCGGAATTTGAATATGAAATCCCTGTGTCAGATGCCCGGCAGATGCTGGATCTGTTCTGCGATTTCCCTGTGATAGAAAAATGCCGGCATACCCTTGACCACAAGGGTGTAAAATGGGTCATTGACCGGTTTTCCGGGGCCAACCAGGGACTTGTGGTGGCCGAAGTCGAGCTGTCATCCAGGGACCAGTTCTTTGCACGTCCGCCCTGGACAGGCAAAGAGGTCACCGAAGATACCCGGTACTACAATGCCAGTCTGGTTCACCATCCTTATTGCACCTGGGGGTCTACCTCGGAAAATCAGCTGTAATGGGGCATCACCTTGATGGGTTCTGTATGTGACCGGGCCATGCTTTGATCACGCCCTGTAAAAGAATGGCCAGAGGGATGGCAAAGAACACCCCCCAGAAACCCCAGATACCGCCAAAAAACAGCACTGCCACGATTATGGCGATGGGGTGCAGGTTGATGACCTCGGAAAACAAAACAGGCACCAGGACATTGCCGTCAAGGATCTGGATAAAACCATAGGCCACAATGATCCAGGCCAGATCCGCATTCCATCCGAACTGAAAATAGGCCACAAAGGCCACGGGAAATGTCATCACAGCAGCCCCGACATAGGGAACCAGAACAGACATGCCCACAAGAAAGGCAAGCAGCATGGAAAAATTAAGCCCCATGAAAACAAATGTGAGATAAGCCGCTCCCCACACCAGAAGAATTTCCCAGAACTTGCCCCGTATGAAATTGCCCAGCTGGGCATCAACACCCTGCCAGACCCGTTTGGCAAGCCCCCGTTCCCGGGGCAGATAGTACCGGGCCCAGTTCAGAATCATTTCCTTGTCCTTGAGAAAGAAAAATACCAGCAGCGGCACCAGTACAATGTATACCACCAGGGTGAGAATGCCGACCACGGAGGACAGGGTCTGGCGCAGCATTTTGTCTGCAAAACCGGCGGTTTCCCGCCTGATCTCGTTGAGCACGCTTTCAATATCCACCTCCCTGAAAATTGTGGGATACTTTTCCGGGAGAGCCAGGATCAAATCCTGCCATGCTCTGAGCATGGCAGGCACTTCCTGCAGGAGCTGTGTGGCCTGCCGCGTAAGAACCGGAAAAAGCCAGAACAGCAATGCCAGCATTACCAGGAAAAAAAGGGAAAAAACAATGCCCAGAGCAAGCATTCGGGGAATCCCGAACCGTTGCAGGGACAGTATTATGCCGTCCAGAAGATAGGCAATGATCACACTGGCAATAACCGGCATCAGATGCTGTCCGGCAAAAAGTATCGTAACCAGGCCGGAGAGCAGAAGCAGTCCAAGTATAACCACCTGGGGATCGGAAAATTGTCGTCTGATCCAGTCCTTGATCATATGCATAACAGCAGTGCGCGCCTTTCAAAAAAAATTCCTGTATCTATTACCTTATTCCGGTTTATTTTTCCATATTTTCACAACCGGTTTTTTGCAATTTTTATATTGTAACAGAAAGGGGGTATTCTTGAAAAGCGCTAAGAAAACCATTATTCAAGGAGTAAAGGTTTTTTACCTCAAAAGATCCAGGATCTGCCGCGCACCCATGTATAGGCGGTTGCCCCAAGCAGCACCATGGCAAGCACCAGGTGCAGCAGATCCAGACCAATAACCACACCATGGGGAAAATAGATGCCGGACAGGTTTTTCACCACCATGAAACAGCCGGTGAGAATCAGCCCGCAAAGCGCGGCTATTTTTACCCGGGCAGATGCGGTAATCCGGGTGTCTTTGGTTATCTGAAATTTTTTTGTACCGCTGTTTCTGCGGCCAAAAAAATAATCGAATGCCACATATGCACAAAACCCCATGAGCAGTGCAGCCACGGCATAGTGAATGACATGGGTGACATAAAACTGCGCCAGCCATCCCAGCCCGGGGATGTCTGCGATGTAATAGCGTTTGAATATGGGCATCTGCGCAAATCCGCTCAAAGCGATAAAAAACAGGGTCAGGCCGTACACCATACGGCGACTTTTAAAATGATAAACCATCAGGCCTCCTCTTTCATCTGCCTGTAATATTTTCCAACAGCTGCTGCAGCACCGGCAATTGGTGCAATGACCATGGCAATGGCCAGGTTGGATCCGGCTGCCATGGTATCTTCCACCGGATGCATATGGGGTTTGCCTTCACCGGTGTCATAGACCAGCTGGTCAAAGGGCACCGGTGACACATAAATGGTATTGGTTCCCCCGTTTTCATCAAGGCCGTAAATATAACCGTCCATCTCTTTTGCCAGATCCTTTGCCTTTTTGATGATATCGGATCTTTTGCCTATGGTCTGGACATCTTCAGGGCAGGCTTCAATACAGGCCGGCTGCTCTCCTTTTTCAATTTTCTGGTAACACCGGTCACATTTGTACATGACCCCGTTACCGGCAAAGGCAGGCAGCAGATCCAGGTAAAGGCCCGTACCGGTCTGGCGCTGGGGGATATCCCAGGGGCAGGCCTTTTTGCACTTGGATCCGCCCAGGCAGATCTGTGAATCAATGCGGGAAAGCCCGTTTTTTTCCTGTTTGGCAGCCCCCCATGGGCACAGCTTGACACAAGGCGGGTTCTGGCAGTGCATACACCGCCGGGGAATGGTCAGGGTGATTTTTTCCCCTTCTTTGGTGGTGGCGCTGGCATACTGGATATACAGCCAGTTATACGGGGTCAGGCGGTCTGTAACATTCCGGCGGTCTGACCAGTCTTCCACCGGAACCCGGTCCGGATACATTTTGGGAAACGGTTTTTTGGGATCGGCAAATTTATGGGCATTGGCATCCTGACAGGCATACACGCATTCTTCACACCCGATGCACCGGCTGATATCGATCAGGGTTACCAAAGGTTCTTTATCAGCATCAAAAGTACTTGCCGCCTTTGCCGTACTTGTGCCGGCAATTGCTGTGCCGGCCGCAAAAAAAGAGGTTTTTAAAAAATGCCGTCGTGAAATTGGTGAACTCATGGCCATCTCGCTTTTTTTAAATCATTATGGATCAGCTTTTGACAAAATCCTGAAAACTCATGGTGTCATAGCTTTTGGTATGAATATATCTGAGAATCTGCAAAAGTTGGGATCCGTCAACATAACCGGGAAGGCTGCTGATCCTGTTACCGTCAGGGGTGAGAAACCACATGGTGGGCAGACCCTTTACCTGCCATGTCTGGGACAAACTCTGATTCTGGTCGGTATCAACGGAAATACTGACAAAATTTTTCTCCAGATATGCCAGGACTTTTTCATCCACAAACGTGGTTTTTTTCAACTTGGTGCAATAGGTGCACCACTGGGCATAAAAATACAGAAACACGTTTTTGTCCCGGGTTTTGGCCTGGGCCAGACCCGGGGTATAGTCTTTCCAGTCGATCCTGTTATTTTGCCCGGCGTTACCGTTTTTTACCTCAGCGTTACCGTTTTCAACCCCGGCGTTACCTAGCCCGGCGTTACCTGTTGCTTCCACAGCAGGTATCTGTGTTGCTGCAACCGGTTCAGTACCATTTATACCACCGGGATTTTTCGGCCCTGTCCGGGCTGTGAAAAACCAGAACAAGCCGACCAGGGCAATGGTTACCAGTACAATGACCAGTATATTTTCTTTTTTCATTTACACTCCTTTTTCATAATCAGGGCTTTGTCCGGCTTTTGCAGCAGGCTGCCCCTGTTCAATAAGGTTAAGCAAACATGGTGCCAAAAACAAATATCCACAATATATTGTTTTACCGAGATGCAAAAAAATATTTTATTATCAAGGTCTTACCTGATATAATCCCAAGGGTTTTGCGACTGGTCACAATTTTTTGGACCGGCTATGCCTGTCCGGCAGGTGTTACCCTTATGCATTTTTCAGGGCAACCCCGTGTTTTTTCATGCGTTTCCATACCGTTACCCGGGAAATACCCAGCATCTGTGCCGCCTTTGTCTGGTTGCCGTCACTTTTCTGCAAAGCCTCCATCAGAGCGGCTTTTTCCGATTGTTTACACGATATTTTAGCCGGAACAACCGGATCAGGCAGGGAATCCAGGGAAGTGGATATATCCGGATTATGCTGCAGCAGTTTTTCCGGCAGATGTTCAGTGCCGATACTTTTTCCTTTTGCCAGCACAAAGGCATATTCCACGGCATTGCGCAACTCCCTGATATTGCCGGGCCAGGGATAGGCCACCATGGTCCGCATGGCCCGGGGGGTAAACCCGAGAATGTTTTTCTTTGTTTTCTGTGCCAGAATACTGATAAAATGCTGGATGATCAAGGTGATATCATCCTTGCGATGGCGCAGGGGTGGACAGATCAAAGGAAACACATTGATCCGGAAATACAGGTCCTGACGAAATTCCCCCTGGAGGATCATTTTTTCAAGGTCCTTGTTGGTAGCGGTGATGATGCGCACGTTAATAGGTATGGAGCGGTTATCCCCCACCCGCTGGATCATCTGTTCTTCCAGCACCCGCAGCAGTTTCACCTGGACTGACAAGGGGATATCCCCGATTTCATCCAGAAAAATTGTGCCCTGGTGGGCTGATTCAAACCGGCCGATACGGTCATTCGCAGCCCCGGTATACGCCCCTTTCACATGGCCGAACAATTCGCTTTCCAGAATGGTTTCACTCAAAGCCGCACAATTGACCTTGACAAAGGGTTTGTCAGCCCGATTTCCTTTTTCGTGCAGGGCCTTGGCCACCATTTCCTTGCCTGTACCGCTTTCTCCGAGAATAATCACCGGTGTGTCCAGGGAGGCAACCCCCTGGATATGTTCAAAAAGATTCTGCATCACCGGGGCACGTCCGATAATCCCGTGGAACCCGTCATCAATATGGTAAATGCGTTTTATGGTATCCAGTTCATTTTGATAGCTGATATTTTCCGAAATATCCTTGAGGGTCTCCACTGCGCCTGTGATCTGTCCGGCATCATCGTACAGCACTGTTGCGGTTTTGACTATGGGAATGGTCTGTTTGCGGCTGTCTGTTATCATGCATTTTTTGTCCCGGACCAAACCCTGGGAAAAAAGCATGCACCAGTCTTTTCCTTTTCCAATGCCCTTGATTTCACACCCGGTGCAGTTGAGGATCCGGCAGGACCGGCCTATGAGCTGGTCTTCTGTATATCCTGTCATGAGCTGGGCCGAGTGGTTGGCAGCAATAAAATTGCCTTGTTCATCCACCAGGATAATCCCATCCTGAACCGAATCTATGATCACCCGCCAGTTTTTTCCAATATCCATTTCTTTCTCCCGTACTGTTAACCACAATGTTAAGTAACACATTAACACATGATTAGCACTTTGGCAACACCAGCGCCATTTTCTTAAAAAAAATATTTATAATTTTAATTACAAAAATCTTAAAAAAAAGATAGTTATAAAATATTTCTTCATTTTTTTCCCAGGTGGCACATGGGTTGCTATATTAGAGATGCATACAAAACCATGAATGCCATGCGGAAAGATCCGCAAACAAAATAAAATCATATGTAAAATAACCATCAAACCATTAGGAGAAACCATGAACATTCATCCATTAAAACACACGTTTTTTGTCATGGCAGCCTGCCTGATTCTTTTGACCGGCGCCATGCAAGCCCTGGCTGCCGAAGACTGGATGTACCATGACATTGTGGAGGCGGATTTTGTCATTTCCCATGTCACCGTACCCATGGCGGAAAATGTCATGATCATCGATGCACGGCCTTACAAACCCATGTATGTCAAAGGACACATACCCGGTGCCGTGAGCATTCCGTTCACTGCTTTTGACAAAAAAACCGATCTTCTACCCAAAGACAAAAACGCCCTGCTCATCTATTACTGCGGGGGTGTGGAATGTAAATTAAGCCACAAATCCGCCAAAAAAGCACAAAAGCTTGGCTATACCAATGTAAAGGTTTTTGCCAAGGGATTTCCGGAATATATGAACCAGGCCGGGGCCTATGCCGCTGTATCAGCAGAGTATGTGGCTGCAAAAATTGCGGAAAACAAAACCCTGGTGGTGGACTCCCGTCCCCAGAAACCCAAGTACGACAAAGGCCATATTCCCACAGCCATCAGCATTCCCTTTACCCATTTTGATGACCTGTCCGGCAAACTGCCCCGCAGCCTTGAAACCCCCGTCATTTTTTACTGCGGCGGGCTTCACTGCCGGTTGAGCCACAAAAGTGCGGCCAGAGCCCTTGTCATGGGATACAAGGATGTATCCGTGTTTGCTTTGGGATATCCTGAATGGAAAAATCAGTTTGGCGCAGCTGCTGATACCGTGGCAGTCAAGGCGGGCGAAATCGAAGGTTCCATTGATCTGGACCGGTTTAAAACCATTATCACCACGAATCCGGAATCCATCATGCTGATAGACACAAGGGATCCGGATGAATTTGCCAAAGGACATTTCAAGACCGCTGTCAACATCCCGGTGGCGGACCTGGAAGATAAAATTCCCGGATTTCCAGCGGACAAGCCCGTTGTGTTTGTCTGTTCCACCGGTGCCAGAAGCGGGGAGGCCTATTACATGACCAAGGATGTCAGAGAGTCTCTGACCGATGTCTACTATGTGGAAGCCCAGATCAGTTTTAAAAAAGACGGCACCTATACCATCAAGGCGCCAAAATAGTTTCGCAAACCAAAAGTCATCCCCTGAATTCATTTTTATTTTGCGGGTGAACCAGAAAATAATGAAGAAAGACATTCGAGAAAAAAAGAGTAAGATCCAGACAATGACAGACAAAGGAGAATTACCCATGTTTAAAAAGATGCTTGTTTTTTTCACCCTGATCCTTTTCACCCTGGGATCCGTTCCGGCCGTGTTTGCCGATGACGCTCCGGACGGCAACGAACGCAAAGGCAAATACACCTACCGCAAAGTGATCAAGGCCTGCCATGAAAACGGCGGCGTGGATTCCCCCTCCCCCACGGTCAGCCCGGCTGACATGACCCGGGCCGAATGGAAACAGATTTTCGAATCCCGCAACTTTGAGGCCTTTGGCTGCCAGGCACAATGGGATGCCATATCCGACCAGGATATCAAGGATATTCATGCCTATTTCCACGCATTTGCCAAGGACTCTCCCGCACCTGCCACATGCAGCTAAACCGGTTCCCGCAAGCGGGCAGATCCTTCCGGACCTGCCCGCTGCGGCAGCCTGATCTCTTTTCGGAGGCATTATGGGAATACATCTGAAACAAAAATACCGGAGCGGTCCGGCAAAAACCGTCCAGGCAAAAATGGCATTCGGCCGGACAAATGATTCATACCTGCCGGCATCCCCTGCGTTCCGCTGGACGGCGGCACTGGCGGCGGTGCTGGTTTTCGGAATACTGGCCGTCACCGGTCCGGCGGCGGCATCGGTGGCCGCAGCCGCACAAGAACAAGAGGCATTGGGACCGCAACTGGCCAAACAGGCAGTCCGGGCCGACAAACACTGGACAACTGTGGATCACGGCAAACTGACAGAGCTGGACCGGAACTTCACCTCCGGAGACCAGATCACCCAGGCCTGCCTTTCCTGTCATACCGATGCTGCCATGCAGTTTGAAGAAACCATCCACTGGACCTGGAAAGTACCTTCTGAAAAGCCCGGCATCATGAACGGCAAGGCAGGCCATGCTGTCAACAATTTCTGTATTTCCGGAAATGCCATGGAAGACAAGGGCTGTCTGAGCTGCCATGCCGGCTGGGATGGTACGGACGGGCAGGTCAACTGCCTGGCCTGTCATGGAAAAGAAAAATTTCCTTTCAAGGAAACCTTTGCAGACCTGGCTGCTTTTGCCGGAGATGATGACCCGGACCTCCAGGAAATTGTTGCAGAACTTCATGCTGATATCAAAACAGCAGTAAAAAACATCACCCTGCCCCAGCGCAACAACTGCGGAGAATGCCATTTTAAAGGCGGCGGGGGCGATGGGGTCAAACACGGGGATCTGGACACCTCCCTTGCCAAACCCAACCGGATGCTCGATGTGCACATGGCGGCAGACGGTGCTGATTTTTCCTGCACCAGGTGCCATACCACGGTAAAACACCATATTGCAGGCAGGCTGTATACCCGGCCGGCCTCAGCGGAACGTAAAAGTTTGATCCAGGATGACATGGCCTCCAAAATCACCTGTGAGTCCTGTCACAGTGCCACCCCCCACGATACCACCACAAAAATGAACGACCATACCGATAAAGTGGCCTGCCAGAGCTGCCATATCCCGGAATTTGCCCGGGTCAATCCCACAAAAATGTGGTGGGACTGGACCACAGCCGGCAAGCTGAAGGACGGTAAGCCATATGAAGAAAAAGGGGAGTTCGGCAAACCTGTCTACAAATCCATTAAAGGCAGTTTTATCTGGGCCAAAAATGTGGTACCCCAGTACTTCTGGTACAACGGCTCTTTTGACAATATCGGCATCAAAGATGAAATCGATCCCCAGCAGATTGTGGAGGTGAGCCATCCTCTGGGATCTCCCGATGACCCCAATGCGCGGATTCATCCTTTCAAGATCCACCGGGGAAAACAACCTTACGACAAAATCAACAAACAGCTGGTGGCACCGCTGCTTTCCGGTCCCAAAGGGTTCTGGACCACCTTTGACATGGATGAGGCCATCACCATAGGCAATCAAACCCTGGATGTGCCCTATTCAGGAGAATTTGACTATGTGGAAACCACCTATGCCTTTCCCATCACCCATATGGTGGCACCGGCAAGCAAGTCTCTGGAATGCAGTGCATGCCATATCAGAGAGAACTCCCGGCTGGCCGGTATCACCGGGGTGTATCTGCCTGGAAAAGACAAATCCGATCTTGTGGACACCATCGGCCTGATCGCGGTACTGGGTGCCCTGGCCGGGGTCATGCTCCATGGACTGGGCCGCTTTTTCACCCGCAACGGCAAGGAGGAGTAAAATGGCGCAAAAGCATACCAAAAAAATATATCTGTATACCCGGTTTGAACGGCTCTGGCACTGGTTCCAGTCTTTGATGATCATTTTGCTGATCGTTACCGGATTTGAAGTGCATGGCACCTATACCCTCATGGGATTTGAAACGGCTGTGAACATCCACAATTATATGGGCCTGTTCTGGCTGGGATCCTTTGCTTTTTTTGCCTTCTGGCTGATGAT
This sequence comes from Desulfotignum sp., assembly GCA_011389575.1. GTDB lineage: Bacteria > Desulfobacterota > Desulfobacteria > Desulfobacterales > Desulfobacteraceae > Desulfotignum. The sequence goes on from JAABUB010000012.1 coordinate 32,493, forward strand.
CACCGGTGAATGGAAACAGTATATTCCCACCACCCGCAAATTGTTTGACGTTATCCAGTACTATATGTGGGGGATTTTCAAAGGACAGGCCCATCCGGTGCAAAAATCGCCGGGTGCCAAGCACAACCCTTTGCAGCGACTGGCCTACCTGGGGATTTCCGCCATGCTGCTGCCCATCCAGATGGTCACAGGCCTTTTGTATTATCTGTACAACAGCTTTCCCGGCATGTCCTTGGCACCGTTGGCCGTTATCCATACCCTGGTGGCGTTTCTGCTGGTGAATTTTCTGATCATCCATGTGTACATGACCACCACCGGACACTCTTTGTTCAGCCACATCAGCGGCATGATCACAGGATGGGAAGAAATTTACGACACCACCCGGATCGAGGAATGGGAAACCAAGGCCACCAAAAAAGCATAAATTCTGTTTACTCCCTCCTGATATTCAAAGCCCCGGGCATCCTCTTGTCCGGGGCTTTGAATGATACACATATGTATCAGATATCTGTCCACCAGAGACACTCTCCCGTCCCGACCTGCATACAAAATACCCAAACCTACTTGAAAACCTGAATATAATTGGCTATAGTATATCAATTTTCAGTATTTTTGATATGGATCATCACTTTTTTCCATATGATGGCACATGAATTGCTCTTTCCAATCTGAGATTTGGCATTAAACACAATATCTGGAGGAATCCATGGATCCGGTTTTTTTGTCCCGACTGCAGTTTGCCGCAGCCACCATGTTCCATTTTCTGTTTGTCCCTTTGACCCTGGGGCTTTCCATTCTTATTGCCTATATGGAAACCAAATATGCCAGGACCGGGAATGAAACCTATCTGCGCATGACCAAATTCTGGGGAAAGCTGTTTTTGATCAATTTCGCTCTGGGTGTGGTCACGGGCATCACTCTGGAATTTCAATTCGGCACCAACTGGTCAAGATATTCCGCCTATGTGGGGGATATCTTCGGCTCACTTCTGGCCATTGAAGCCTCTGTCGCGTTTTTTCTGGAATCCACCTTTATCGGCATCTGGATTTTCGGATGGAACAAATTGTCTGCCAAGGCCCATGCCGGGGTCATGTGGCTCATTGCCCTTGCCGGGAACATGTCTGCCTGGTGGATCCTGCTTGCCAATGGGTTTATGCAGAATCCTGTGGGGTATGTGATCCGGAACGGCAGAGCCGAACTGGACAGTTTTTTTGCCCTGATCACCAACAAACACGGGATTCTGGAAATCATTCATGTGATACCCTCAGCACTGCTGCTGTCCGCTTTTTTCATCATGGGTGTCGCTGCCTGGCATCTGCTGAAAAAACAGCACCTGGATGTATTTGAGCCTTCTTTCCGCATAGGGCTTGTGGTGGGTCTTGTCAGTGCTGTCCTGGTTGCCGTCACCGGAGATATGCACGGGGTCAATGTGTCCAAGACCCAGCCGGCCAAGCTGGCTGCCATGGAATCCCACTGGGAAACCCAGACACGGGCTCCTCTGGTGCTGTTTGCCATCCCGGATGAAGAAAATGAAAGAAACAGCATTGAAATCGGTGCGATTCCCGGTATCTTGAGTTTTCTGGGGTTTCATGATTTCAATGCCGAAGTCACGGGGCTGCGGGATATCCCCAAAGATGAGCGGCCCCCGGTGCTGCCCACATTCATCGGTTTCAGAACCATGGTGGGCCTGGGCACCCTGTTTATCCTGCTGACCGTTTACGGATGGTTCAAACGCAACAAACTGCTGGAAAATCCCACTTACCTGAAAATCATGATGTTTTCCCTTCCTTTGCCCTATATTGCCATAGAGATGGGGTGGATCGTATCAGAGGTGGGCAGGCAGCCCTGGATCGTATACGGCCTGATGAAAACCGCTGAAGCTGCCTCCCCCGTATCCACCACCCAGGTGTTCACCTCCCTTATGGGATTTATTCTGGTGTACGGTCTGCTGGGAGCCGTGGGTTTTTACCTGATGGCCAAAACTGTTAAAGAAGGCCCTGAAGCCGCAACCCGATAAAAAGGAGTACATAAATAATGGAACTGCAAACAATCTGGTTTTTCCTGTGGGGCCTTTTATGGGCGGTATTTTTCATGACCTCCGGGTTTGACTTCGGCATCGGCACCATCTATCCCTTTGCCGGCAAGACCGATACAGACCGGCGTACCATGCTCAATGCCATAGGTCCTTTGTGGGACGGCAATGAGGTGTGGCTCATTACGGCGGGGGGAGTGACCTTTGCCGCTTTCCCTCTGGTCTACGCCACCATGTTTTCTGCGCTTTATACCCCGCTGATGCTGATTCTCTTTGCCCTAATTTTCCGCGGGGTTGCCATCCATTTCAGAAGTAAAATCGACACCCCTGCCTGGAAAAAAGTGTGGGATTTTCTGATCTTTATCGGCAGCTTTTTCCCGGCCCTGCTGTTCGGGGTGGCTTTTGCCAATATATTCCAGGGTATTCCCTTTGATGACCAGGGGATATACCACGGCAACACCCTCAGGCTTCTCAATCCCTACGGACTGCTGGGAGGACTTTTATTTGTCCTGCTGTTCATTGTCCACGGTGCCAACTGGATGGCAATTAGATCCACAGGCGGGCTGCAGGCACGCATGGTGCTGATTTCTCAGAGAACCTGGCTGATACTGGTGCCGGTTGCGGTCATCTTTCTGATTGCCAGTTATTTTGCCACTGACCTGTATGCCAATTATTTTGCGTACCCGGTTTTATTTTTCGTAACCCTGGTGAATGTGGCGGCCCTGTTGAGCATCCGGTATTTTGTAAACAAAAAAACCTATTTCAAGGCCTGGTTTGCATCGGCTGTAACCATTGTACTGTGCACCTTTTTCGGTATCATCGGACTGTTCCCTGCCCTGTTTCCCTCCAGCATGAACCCGGACTGGCACCTTACCGCGTTCAACGCATCTTCCAGTCCCCTGACATTGAAGATCATGCTGGCTGTGGTCCTGGTGTTCATTCCCATTGTCATCTGTTACCAGATCTGGGCCTATCATATGTTTAAAAATCCCGTAACCCAGGAAGACCTGGATATGGAAGAAGCCTATTGAACGGGCTATACTTCCCATTCATAACTATAAACCAACAAACAAAGGAGAAAAAAATTATGGACAGATATGTATGCAACCTGTGCGGTTATGTATACGACCCGGCTGACGGAGATCCTGATAACGGTATCAAACCCGGGACCGCTTTTGAAGATCTGCCTGAGGACTGGACCTGCCCCATCTGCGGTGCAGGCAAGGAAGACTTTGATAAAGAATAACACCATGCACCACCCGGGCCGGACCTGAAATCAGGATCTGGCCCGGGTACCCAGAACCCCGCCGGGCACCACCTCACAGCCCGGCTTTTCTTTCCTGTAACGGCCATCCCGGAACACCACAAAACATTTTATCCAAAAGACAGAACCCCGGTCCAGGGGGCGGTCTCCCTGTCCGCCTGTCCATTGCAAAAAGGATATTACAGATAATTACCAGGTATGAAATATAGCTGGTAAATGACCGGCCCGTACTTTGAAAAAAATACCTTTCATTCAGTTTGACAGCCTGTTCTTCAGGAATTTCAATTCCTGAGAAATTCTGCATTGTCAAACCACATTTCAAATACAGGATAAAAATGGTGTAAATGCATGCATCCATGTATTTTTCCTTTGTCTTTTTTCCATTAACATACTCCCATAATGTTGCGCTTGTGTGGCTTAATTGTTTATCAATGCGCGATATTAAAGCAATTCTTAATTTTTTATAGAGAAAGGAGATGTATCATGAAAAAATCAATTCTGTTCTGGATAACCGTAAGCCTGTTGTGGTGCACTGTTGCCGTGGCCATGGATCATGAGACCTACCTGCCCGTTCCTGAAGCCCAAACCTCCATGGAAGGGATCCAGTTTATCACCGGCGGAATCGGTATTGAGGCCCGCCAGATGCTTGACCGGATGGCTGACGATTACACCCTCAAGGTAGTTTTGGCCACAGACACCGGCCATTACCTTTCCGGGTGTGATGTAAAAATCACCCGTGCAGAGGGCACAAAAATGCTGTCCACCACAACCGATGGCCCCTGGCTGCTGGTTGACCTTGACCCAGGAAACTACGAGGTAAAGGCGCAATGCAAGGGTGACTGGCAGAGCAAGGATGTAACAGTTTCGCCAAACATGCTGCGGCAGCTGATTCTCAACTGGTAATCAAAAACGTACCCGCCGAGGCAATGTCCGGCACCAAACCCACAAGCAACTCAAATGAGTTACTTAAAAGGCTTTCAGGAGTAAACATGCATTTTAAAAAAAATACCAAAGTCCTTACCCATGACCAGAAGAATGTAGGGAACATTGATCGGGTGGTGATGGATCCTGCCACAGATGAAGTATCCCATCTGGTGGTTGAAAAAGGGTTTTTATTCACAGAGGATAAAGTGGTTCCGGTAACCGATGTCGAATCCACAAGTGAAAAAGCGGTCATTTTAAAAAAAGCTGCTGCGCCGGAGGATTATCCTCAATTTGATGAAACACAATATATTCCAAACGCGGGTGTGGAAGATTTTAACCGGCGCCAGGCAGATGAAGCCCGTCAACTGCTGTGGTACCACGCAGCTGTCAAAGCACCGTATTTGAAATCATCGCCTCATCCTTCCCGGTCTAAACCATTGTATCACAAAGAAAAGCACCGCAATATCCCTGAGGATGCCGTGGCACTGGAAGAAGGTGCTGATGTAACAGACAGGGAAGGCCGGCATCTGGGTAGTATCACAGATGTGTATACTGAACCTGAAACCTTTAAAATAACCCATCTTCTGGTTTCCAGCGGTATGATAAAAAAAGACAGAAAAATTGTGCCGGCAGCATGGGTCAAAGATATTGTCGAAGATTCCGTTCAGCTGCATATAAAAAAACAGGTGTTTGAAAACCTTCCGGATGCTGACAAAGATGAAGCCTGATTCTGCGCCCTGGAAAATCCAGATTTTGCCTGATTGAAAATATTATTCTTTGAATGACACATCTATTGAACAATAAAGTGGACAATAAAGTTGCGTGAACCATTAAATTTGCGATCAAGGGAGTGAACAGGATATGGGAATTTATAATCTTGACCGTGTGTTTCATCCTGAAAGTGTTGCTGTTATCGGTGCTACTGAAAAGGAGAACAGCGTTGGCAATGCCCTGATGACCAACCTGAAAAATGGGCAGTTTTCAGGCGAGATAGTACCGATAAACCCGAAACACAAAAAAGTTTCAGGGATAAAAACACTGTCATCAATAAAGCAGAGCAGTGATCCGATTGATCTGGCCATCATTGCCACGCCCATATCCACCGTCCCGGACATCATTGATGACTGCATTACCGCCGGCACAGGGGGCGCTGTCATCATATCGGCCGGGGGAAAAGAAACCGGGGAACAAGGACGCAGCATTGAAAAGAAAATTCAAAAAAAGGCCTATGACGGGGGGTTGCGGCTTATCGGTCCCAATTGTCTGGGTATCATCAATACCAAAGAAGGGCTCAATGCCAGCTTTGCATCTGATATGCCGTCTGAAGGAAAACTGGCTTTCGTATCCCAGAGCGGCGCCATCTGCACATCGATTCTGGATCTTTCCTTTAAAGAAAAAATCGGCTTCAGCCACTTTGTGAGCATCGGTTCCATGGTGGATGTGGATTTCGGGGATATGATCGATTATCTTGGCAATGATTCTCAGACAAAAAGTATTCTGCTCTACATAGAAAACCTCACCCAGATACGCAAATTCATGAGCGCTGCACGGGCAGTGTCCAGGATCAAACCCATCGTGGTCTTGAAAGCCGGGCGGAGTGAAGCCGGTGCCCAAGCTGCATCATCCCATACCGGGGCCCTTGCCGGAGAAGATGCGGTATATGACACAGCATTCAAACGGGCCGGTATCATCCGGGTGAATACCATAGCACAATTATTCGACTGTGCGGAACTCATGGCCAAAAAACCGCCTCCCAACGGGTCACGCCTGGCAATCATCACCAACGGCGGAGGGCCCGGCGTGATGGCCACGGATGCACTGGGTGGTCACGGCCTGAAACCAGCTGCGCTCTCTTCGGAACTTACCCGATCTTTGGATGAGGTGCTGCCCCGGTATTGGAGCCGGAATAATCCTGTTGATATTCTGGGGGATGCGACCCGGGAACGGTTCATGAAAACCTTTGACATCTGCTATGAAAGCAAATCCTTTGACGCTATCCTTGCCATTATGGTGCCCCAGGCCTTGACAGACCCGGAACCTGTGGCAAAGGCCCTGGCTGAATCAGCTCAGGACAAAAATTTTCCCGTATTTGCCTCCTGGATCGGCGGCCAAAAGATGGAAAAAGCGGTTAACGTATTAAACCATGCAAAAATTCCCACGTATGAAACACCGGAAAGAGCAGTACAATCCTTTGTTTTCATGGTGGAATACAACCAGAATCTGAAGATGCTGACACAGATTACCCCGAAGCTCTCCCATGGACTGCATTATGATCCAGACAAGGCCCAAAAACTGATTCACAACCATATCAAGAAACATTCCGGCCTTCTGTCGGAAACTGCATCCAAAGAGATTTTATCGGCATACGGCATACCGGTGAATACCACAAAATCGGCATCCACAGAAGAAGATGCCGTTGTTGCGGCTGAAGAAATCGGATTTCCTGTGGCTGTAAAGCTCATGTCACCGGACATTTCCCATAAAACCGATGCCCGGGGAGTCCATCTGAATTTACATTCCAAAGATGCGGTGCGCACGGCTTTCCAGAAAATCATGGAAGGGGCCGAAGCATACAACCCGGACGCCCATATTCAAGGAGTATCTGTTCAGCAGTATATTGACACCCCGGATCATGAACTGCTGATCGGCGCAAAAAACGATCCCTCTTTCGGACCTGTTATCGTGTTCGGTTTAGGGGGTATTTTTACTGAAATCCTGGAAGACCGGGCACTGGGACTGCCGCCGTTAAACCGCCTGCTGGCACGGCGCATGATGGAGACCACACGTGCATATAAACTTTTGCAGGGATTCCGTAACCGCCCGCGTGCAGATATGGAAGCGCTGGAAGAACTCCTCATGCGCGTTTCACAACTGGTGAGTGATTTTCCCCAGATTGTTGAACTGGACATGAATCCTGTAATCGTCAAAGACGGACGTCCCCGGGCTGTGGATGCCCGCATCCGGCTTGAAGATACATCACAGTCAGCGACTTTGCATCTGGTTATCAGCCCGTATCCGGATGAATACGAGTTCCATGAAAAAACTGATGACGACCGCAGCATTTTTATCCGGCCTGTCAAGCCGGAAGATGCACCACTTTTACAGAAACTTTTCCAGGAACTTTCACCTACCAGCATCTATCATCGGTTTTTCAGTGCCATGAAAGAAATTTCACCGGACATGCTGGCCAGATTCACCCAGATCGATTATGACCGGGAAATCGCTCTGACCGCCCTGAATGACGATCCGGAAAAAAGAGAAATGTTCGGCATTGCCAGGGTGATCAGCGATCCGGACGGAAAAACAGGTGAATTTTCTGTATTGATCGGAGATCCATGGCACGGCCATGGTATCGGTGCCCGGCTTCTTGGCCGGGTTTTGCAGATTGCCAAAAAACAGGGAATTGAAAAGGTCCGGGGAACCGTGTTACGGGAAAACCGCAAAATGATTGCTTTCGGCAAAAGCCTGGGTTTTCATGCCCGGCCTGATGCAGACCTGGGAGAAATGGAACTGGAAATCAACCTTAAAGAGGCGGAGTTTTCTTTTTTAGATCAAAAACCGACCACCGCCCAATGAGAAAACCTGGTGAAACCCCCATTAAACAAACAAAAAGGAGAAATTACATCATGTTACAGGAAAAACTGTACAAAAACATACTGACAGGCTGTTTTGCCGCTGTCTTACTGATCGGATTGATGGTCTTGACAGGACCTCTGGTCACCATGGCAGACAGTGCCACAAAGGATTCTTCGCAAAGGCTGGAGACATTGGGAAAAGCATTCAGGGATGTGAGCAAAAAAATCAGCCCGGCAGTGGTATATATCAGTACCGTATATACCATGGAATCGCTTCCTCAACAATACCAGGAACTTTTCGACAATGAATTTTTCCGGCGTTTTTTCGGTATGCCGAAACAAAAAGAATACCAGCGCCGTGGACTGGGGTCGGGGTTTATTCTTAATAAGGAAGGGTATATTCTTACCAACAGCCATGTGGTGAAAAAAGCCGAAGAAATCACCGTTACCCTGCCGGACAAACGGGAATTTGACGCAACAGTCGTTGGTACGGATCCGATGTCGGATGTGGCGGTAATAAAAATTGAAGGGAAAAACCTGCCCACAGCCGAACTCGGTGATTCCGGCACAATGGAAGTCGGGGACTGGGTTATTGCCGTAGGAACGCCCTATGGCCTTTCACAAACCGTAACCGCCGGCATCATAAGCGCAGCAGGCCGGGCCAATATCGGTATTGTGGATTATGAAGATTTTTTTCAGACCGATGCAGCCATTAATCCGGGGAACAGCGGCGGACCGCTGGTGGATATTTACGGCAGGGTTATCGGCATCAATACGGCCATTTTCAGCCAAAGCGGCGGTTACCAGGGGATCGGGTTCGCCATTCCCATTAACATGGCAAAAGGTATTATGGAAAGCCTTATCGCGCATGGTCACGTAGTCCGTGGCTGGCTGGGTGTCAGTATTCAACCGGTCACCAAAGATATTGCCGACAGTTTTGGTTTAAAAAAAGCCGAGGGGGCTCTGGTGGGTGATGTCAGCAAAGACAGCCCGGCAGATGAGGCTGGTGTGCTTCGCGGAGACATCATTGTTTCTCTGGATGGAAAATCAGTGGATACGCCCACGGCCCTGAAAAATAGTGTAGCGCAAAAAAGTGTTGGCAGCAAGGTTCCCCTGACAGTGATCCGTAACGGAAAAAAGAAAACCCTGCAGGTGAAAATCGGAGAACTGGTATCTGAAGAACAGACCCAAAAATCCAAAACCGATTCTCCCGACACTGCGCCCTTAGGCATTCAGGTGCAGGAACTGACCCCGGAAATCGCTGCCCAGCTGGGATATGAACAGGAAAAAGGCGTTGTTGTGGCCGGTGTAAAAGCCGGAAGCCCGGCAGCTGAAGCAAATCTTCAGCGGGGTGATCTTATCCAGGAGATAAATCAAACCCCGGTTGATTCTGTAAAAGCATACAAAAATGCAGTCCGCAAAGGAGAAAAGTTTCTTCTTCTGGTCAGACGGGGGGAAAACACGTTTTTTACGGTGATAACAGCTCAAGAATAAAATGCAGATTACCAGGAAAATTACCAGGAAAGGAAGTAAAACATGAAGCAGATGACACAGCAGAACATGATCAATGCGTTTGGCGGTGAAAGCATGGCAAACATGCGCTACCGGCATTTTGCAATCCAGGCTGAAAAAGAAAATTACCCGAATGTCGCCCGGTTGTTTGAAGCAGTTTCCCATGCAGAATTTATCCATGCAGGAGACCATTACCGGGAATTGAAATACCTGAATGAAGGGGCTGTGGCAAACAGCATGGCCGCATTCGGTCCGGGTGATACAGCCAAAAATCTGGGCCTGGCCATTGACGGGGAAACCTTTGAAATCCAAGAGATGTATCCTGCTTATATGGAAATCGCAAAACTGCAGGAGGAAAAAAGTGCTTTTCGCAGTTTTGAATGGTCATATAAAACGGAAAAAAAGCACAAGGAGTTGTTTGAAAAAGCCAAAAAGGCCGTGGACAATGCCGCAGATGCTGAACTGGATGACATCCAGGTATGTCTGGTGTGCGGCTACACCCTGGAAGGCGAGGCCCCGGATAATTGTCCGGTGTGCAATGCAAAAAAAAGCGAATTCAAAAAATATTGATTCTTCTGCCTTGCGGCCAGCCTTTTCCGGCCCATGGCATTGCCGACCGAAAAGACAAAAAAAAACTGTCCGGGCAATTCTTTTGTTTAATTAAGATTGCCCGGGCAGTATGTTTTGACCAGTTTTTATGAAAGCCCTCAGCCCTCAGTACTCAGCTAACAGCTAAACTAAAGGCTAAAAGCTAACAGCTTTCATTCGTTGTTGTGGCCGATAGGGCATGGGTGTTATTATCCCAAACGCGGTAAAACCCCTTGCTTCAGGAAAGAAAGCAAAGGATGTCAAACAGCGGAAATCACTTTTTGCACCTGTTCGGGATCATATGTCTGGCTGAACAAAGATCCTGACTGCAACGGCGCAAGACCCTGTGTATATCCTCTGGTTTCTTTTTGATATAAAATGCCGATGGGAATTTTGTCTTCCCACTCCATGGCCCTGTCAATTGCCTGGTGCAGGTCATCAGCTTTATATGTTTCTTCCTCCAGTTTATACACCCGGTCGTTATAAAATTGGTAGGTGTTCACATTGTTAAAGGAGATACAGACCTGAAGAATATCTACCAGGCTGAATCCGGGGTAGGAAACAGCCTCTTTGATCAACCGGCTCAAATGCTGTATTTCTCCGCAATACCCCCGGGCCACAAATCCTGCTCCCTGTGACAATGCCAGTGTCAAAGGATTGCATGCATCATAGGCAACCCCCCCGGGCTGGGCTTTGGTGACAAACCCCCGGCGGGAGGTGGGCGATGCCTGCCCTTTGGTCAGACCGTACACCATATTGTTGTGCACCAGCAAAGTAAGGTTGATATTGCGCCGAAGGGCAGCCAGTAAATGGTTGCCGCCTTCTCCATAACAGTCACCGTCTCCCATATTGACCAGGATGGTAAGATCCTGATCCGCCAGTTTGGCACCCGTGGCCACCGGCAGGGCACGTCCGTGCAGCCCGTGGAAAAAATTGCATTGTAAAAAATGGGGGTTTTTTGCAGCCTGGCCGATGCCGGAAACCATCAGCACTTTTTCCGGTGGCATCTGCATGTCGGCCAGTGATTTTTTTATGGCATTTAAAATGCCGAAATTACCGCATCCCGGACACCATTTGTTTTCATAATCATTGTCATATTGTTTTGTATCACTCATGAGATTTCCTCCAGTACGGATGTGACATGTTTTGCTATCCAGTCGGGTGTAAACGGCCGGCCGTCGTATTTGCATATGGCCTTGTAAAATGAATGACCGGTCTGCTGACGGATCAGCAGTCCCAGCTGGGAAGAGGCATTATGTTCCACAGTAATAAAGTGTTTGCAGTCAGATAAGGCATCTGCTGCTTTTTTTCGGGGAAACGGCCACAAATCAGAAAAATGCAGTGCACCGATATTGACATTTTCAGAACGCAGCTGATCAACAGCCTCTCTTATGGCACCATCTGTTGAACCCCATCCCGCAACAAGAAATTCGCTTTCACCATGATACCTGTCCGGCCCCTTCATTTCTTCGGCCATGCCCTGTATTTTGGCCAGGCGCTTTTCCACCATGTTGTTCCGGTTGGCAATTTTTTCACTCATATGGCCTGCTTCATCATGTTCGTTGGCTGTAACACCGACCAGTGCCCGGCCTTTGCAGGGCAGCGCCCTGGGTGATACCCCGGATTCTGTGACCTTGAACCGTTTATACTCTGAAGGAGAAGACATATCCGCATCAGTTGTTACAAACCGTTCAATTTCTTCGGGAACGGTCATTTCCCGTGTTGTCATCCATAAAGAGTCATTAAAATACTGATCTGTGAGGATGATGGCCGGCACCTGGTATTTTTCACTCAGATGAAATGCCCGGATCATGGTGTCAAATGCCTGGTTTACAGAGCGCGGGGCAAAAACAAATCTGGGAAATTCATCCTGGGAGGCATGGATCACAAAAAGCAGGTCTCCCTGACCGGTCCGGGTGGGCAGACCGGTAGCCGGTCCGGGGCGCTGGGAATTGATAATCACAACCGGTGTTTCCGTAATTCCTGCAAGGCCCAAGCCTTCGGCCATGAGGGAAAACCCCCCGCCGGATGTGGCGGTCAACGCCCGGACCCCTGCAAAAGAAGCCCCGATTATCATATTGATTGCACTGATTTCATCTTCTGCCTGCTCCACAAGCACGGGCAGCTGATCCATGAATTCAGCCAGGTGTATCATGATACCGGTTGCCGGTGACATGGGATAAAATGCCGCCAGGCGGCAGTCTGCTGCCAGCGCACCCAAAGCAAGAACCTGGACTCCGGTAACCAGCTTGCCTTTGGAAGCACCATCAGACGGCCAGTTAAATTTTTGGGGGAACTCCGTGTTTTTAACGGCATCAAATCCGCTGCGGCCAGCGGTAATATTGTTTTCCAACACTTTTTCTTTTTCTTTAAATTTTTGGGTGAGGATTTGTTCAAACAATGAAAAAGGCGCCCCAAGAAGTGTCAGACAGGCGCCTGCCGCCACTGTATTGGTCATGATCTTTCCACCTGCATCTTTTGCCAGGTCAGAAAATCCAACCTGCACCACATTTTTTTCCTGGGCCTGTTCAGGCAATTTTTCTTTGGATTCGTCCTTTTTTTCTTTAGCCGGGGAATCCAGCAGAACAAGCCCGGTTGCAGCCATTTCATTTTTATGCAGATCCCAGGTATCCGTATTCAAGGCGATCAATAAATCAATTTTTTGGCAGGGTGCAAACACCGGCGTATCGCTGATACGGATCTGCATAAAACTGTGTCCACCCCGTATGCGCGATTCAAAATCGTTGACAGCCATAAGATACAGACCAGCGTTGTGACAGACCCGGGCGATAATATCTCCCACGGTCTGTATTCCCTGGCCGGCCTCTCCTCCGATGGTGACGGTAACATCTTTGCTCATGGGGGCTCCTTTTTTATCTGAAATTATGTGGTATATAATTCTGGCACAATCATGAAACAATTTTGCATCAGGTCAGTTTTTCCAGAGAAGTCTGAATAAAGTCCGGCAGATCACCGGGATTTCTGCTGGTCACAAGATTGCCGTCCACCACAACTGACTTATCTATAAATTTCCCACCGGCATTTTTAATGTCCTGAACAATGGAGGTCCAGCCGGTCAATGTCCTGCCCTGGATCACATCAGCTGTTATCAGCAGCTGGGGAGCATGACAGATAGAAAAAACCGGTTTGTCTTTTTCCATGAACTCCCGGGTAAAACTGACAGCGCTTTCATGGGCACGCAGCTGGTCTGGTGAATATCCTCCCGGGATGAGCAGCGCATCAAAATCAGCTGCTTTCACCTTGTTTACACTCTGATCAATCGTTACAGGCGTTTGTTGTTTTTTTCCTTTTACCGTTGTCCCCTCCTTAAGACCCACATGGACAATTTCATGCCCTTTTTCTCTAAACGCGTTTACAGGTTCGGTGTATTCTGAATCTTCAAAATAATTGTCTATAATCACAGCTATTTTACTCATTTTCTTTTCCTTTCCGGCACTGATGTGCCTATATGTTTATTGTTTGGCAACCTGCCCCCTTTCTAAATTTCGCATGAGCAGGAGTGAAATCACCCGATACAAGATGAGCATCGTGAACAGCACACCCAGCAAGGCGCAGGCGCGCCAGAAAAATGCATTCATCACAACCTGGCTCTGATCGGCCACCGTCATGATCCGCCCATCAACCGAATCAATCACCTCCTGCATCCCGTGTTCCAAATCTGACAATCCTAACAGGTGTTCTGCCGTTGTGAGCAATTCGTTCATTTCCTCCACAGCGAGCTTTACATCTGTGGCCGTCTGCTTATACTCCCGGATGTCAAAGGAATGCTCCTCCTTGCCCGTCTTCGACCGGGACAAGGCCGCAAACCGGGCATACAGGGTATCCACCGTCGTGAGCATCTCGTTCATTTCCTCCACGGCGAGCGTCACGTCTTTGGCAGTCTGCTGGTACTCACGGATGTCAAAGGTGTGCCCTTCCTTGCCCGTTTTCGACGGTTTCGAGACCGCAAACCGAGCGAACAGGGTATCCGCCGTCGTGAGCATCTCATTGAATGATTCACTCGCTGGTTTCAGCAATGCGACGAACGTGTCTGCCTCCTCGATAGCGGCCCGCAGGTTGGCGATTGTCGCATCCGCACGCTGTAAACGGTCATCGATCCCTGTAAGGATGGCTTGCCGCTCGGCCGCGATGTTTGCGGGTAGCTGCTCGATCTGATCGGTCACCGAATGCACGTCGGCAAACGCCGTGTTGAGTTCAGGGGTGGCGACCAAATCGGCCTTCATCGCTGCCGCCTGCCACCGGAGCAGCGTAGTCTCGCGCTTGAACCGATAGAACATGCGCTCGGCAAGCACTCGTGCCTCGTCGACGGACTGGGCCGCTTCCCCGATCTCCTCGAAGAGGCCCCCGGCTTCGAGTATTTGCTCGGCGGCCGACTTGCCCCGTCCCATGGCAAAGTTTGAAAAGCGAACAAACGAGGCGCGAACGACTTTCGGGTTCTCCTCTCGCCAGTCCTGCAGCAGAGATTCGAGAAGGACGAGTTGTTCGGTGGAGAGCACACGAGCGACGAGCAGCCGTATTTCCGCTCTGGCCTGAGACAGGGCGTCTGCCAGGGCCTGACCTCGCTTTCCGAATACCGCCAAGGCCCTGCCGTCCACGTCCCACTCCTGGCTGACCAATGTCGTGACCACTACCAGGTCGAGCACGCGGGTGAACGGGTCAGCGTTACTGGCGATGTCGTAAACGTTGGTAGCATTGTCCACGAGAAGCATCTGTGCCGCTCTGCGCTGCTCGGGATCAGGGTTATCCTCTTTCAAAGAATCGCAGACCGAATAGAGCAGGCCGACATAGCGGTCGGCAAAGCCGCGGGTGAGTCCATCCAGCTCCTCCGAGGTAACCCGTTCGCCAGCCTCGGCACCATCAAGCCGGCGCGAAGATTCCTCTGTTGCGCTTTTCTGCAGTGTGGCGCATCCCCCCGACATGAGCACGGCAAGACACATCCCCAACAGCATGATTGTGGCAAGTGACGGTCGAATATTCATCAAAAAATAATATTCCTTTCCCATGCCCGGCAGGATTTCTACCCCTGATTTTCGTATCTGTCGCATGGATTTGGTTTTTATGGTGCCAGTATTAAATACCCTCCTTCATTGACCTGCATTTGAAAGCGATTTATACTGTGTTGCATCATATAAATGTCAATTCTATGAATTCGGAGGCAAAATGCCTGATTTACTGGGGATGGATCTGGGTGGAACAAAACTTGATTTTCTGCTGGCTGCTGAAGACGGTACTTTTTTGTATGAAAAACAATATGACAGTCCGTTCCAAAAAACAGGAAAAACCCTTGGCAAAGCAAATTCAGAAGTACTGGTTGATACCATACTTACACACATCCCCGGAGAACAAAGAGTGGCTGCCTACATCAATCAGACCGAAGACCGGTTTTTAAAAGAAGCCGAAAAAAAAATCGGCAGCTTTGATATTGCAGGCAAAGGCGCAAGTCTGTGCGGCAAAACATGGGAACAGAACGGAAATATCGTGATTGCCGGCGGCAACACCCCTATGCGGTTTGCATCTGACCAAAACAAGGACAAACCCGGCATTGTGGTCATGAAAGCCCGGGCAGACTATCCGGTTAAAGCTGCAAATGACGGCACTGCCGCAGCCACGGCCCAGAGCATTTACTATAAGGTGGCCCATGGCATCGATCCAAAAAAAACCGCATATTTTATCCTGGGTACCGGTTTTGGATGCGGTATACCAGGCTGTGATGTTCCTGCAGAGATCGGCCATATCCCGGTTGGTTTTATGCCTGAAGCACTGTGGCAGACCTGCGGGTGTACAACAGGCCATCCCACGGCCTGTGCGGAAAACTATGCATCAGGCAGGGGTATTGCCAATTGTGCCCGAATACTGCTTTCCCTCAAGGACAGTCCGGTTCTAAAAACCATCTCACCGTGTCTGGTCCGGCAAACCGGTTTTTCCAGCCTGTCGGATCTGGTCACTGATTCCAGAATCAGCCGCCATCCACAAATAGATGCCAAAACTGTTATGGATTATGCAAAAAACAATGCAGATGATCTGGCTGTTTTTATTGCCGATCTTGCAGCACAGGTAACAGCAGATGCCGCCATTGCCGTTGCCCACCTGTTTGGTCTCACACGTGTCGGCATCGGAGAAAGTGTGGCCCGCTTAAACCCCTGGCATGCGGACAATATTGCAAAAAAAGTAGCGGACCGTACCAGAAACAGCAACATGCTGGTGCCGCCTCTGAAAGTGGAACTGACCCCCATAGACAATCCTGCCAAATATGGGGCACTCTCCCTGGTGGTGCCGGAATCACAATATGAAACATGGGCAGAAAAAATGGCCCCTTCCTTACCCGGGGATTTGCCGGCCGGCTCACAAAGGGGGCAGTCATGACCATTCGCGCAAACGGCATACTGATGCACATAAGCAGTCTTCCCGGCGGTTACGGCATCGGTGATCTGGGACCGGCAGCCTATGGGTTTGCCGATTTTCTGGCTGCCACAGGCCAGCAGATATGGCAGATGCTGCCGCTCAATCCTGTTGACAACCAAAGCGGTTCTCCCTACAGCTGCCCGTCAGCCTTTGCAGGCAACCCGTTGCTGATAAGCCCGTATTTTCTTGCCCGTGCCGGACTGCTGTCTGTGGAGGAAACCATGCCGCAACAGCCATTTTCCGATAACCGCGTGGATTATCCGGCTGTTGCAGAACATAAGCACGCCCTTTTTCAACTGGCTTTTGACCGCATGGAACAACAAAGAAAAACCCTTGCCGGGTTTGATCATTTCTGCTCCCGGCAAACAGCCTGGCTGGAAGATTATGCAACATACATGGCCCTCACAGCGCATTTTGACCAGGCCGGCTGGCAGCAATGGCCCCAACCGTTACGGGACCGGCACCCGGATGCCCTGGCCGAGATACAGAACAGGCTGGCCAGGCAGATCAGATTTCATAAATTTGTACAGTTTTTGTTTTTCCGCCAGTGGCAGGCACTCAAAAAATACTGCAATGCCCGCAATATTCGTCTGTACGGAGATCTTCCCATCTATATGCCTTTTGAAAGTGCAGATGTCTGGAGCTGTCCGCAGCAGTACAAACTGGATGAAAACAAATTACCGACAAAAGTGTCAGGGGTTCCGCCGGATTACTTCAGTGACACCGGTCAACTCTGGGGGCATCCGGTGTATGACTGGCAATACCTGCAGAAAAACGATTATGCGTGGTGGCTCAAGCGGTTTGCACACAACTTTGACATGTTTGATGTGGTGCGCATCGATCATTTCAGGGGTCTGGTAGCATACTGGGAGGTTGCAGCCTCGGCAGAGACCGCTGTTGACGGGCAGTGGGTGGAGGTACCGGGTGATGATTTTTTCACCAGCTTGACCATGCGGTTCGGACATCTGCCGGTTATTGCCGAAGACCTGGGCACGATCACACCTGATGTCCATGAATGCATGCGCAGATTTCAGTTGCCCGGCATGCGGGTGCTGCAGTTCGCTTTTGGCGACGATTTTCCCCACGGTTCATTTTTGCCCCATCACCATATCCGGGACTGTATCGTTTACACCGGCACCCATGACAACAACACCATCCGGGGCTGGTTTGAACAGGAACTTACCGACCAGGCAAAGGCCCGTTTGCAGCGCTACCTGGGCAGCCATATCTCCAAAGAAAAAATACACTGGCAGATAATGCGCCTGGCCATGATGTCTGTGGCTGATACAGTGATCATCCCCCTCCAGGACATTCTCGGTCTGGGTGCTGATGCCCGCCTGAACCAGCCGGGGGGTACACAGGACAACTGGCAGTGGCGGCTGCCAAAAGAAAAATTGACAAAACAGCATGCCCGATGGCTTAAAAAGACCACGGCTGCTTACGGCCGCTGCCGGGCCTTGTGAGACTGGTCTTAATTTTTGATCAGGTGCGCATAAAAATCCATGGTCTGGCGGGCAATACTGGCCCATGAAAATTGGTTTTCAATTCTTTTACGGGCAGCCCCGCCCATTTGCCTTCTTTTTTCCGGCGCCTGTATCAGGGTGTTGATGGCAGCAGCCAGATCTGCGGCAAAGATTTCCGGTCTTTTGGGTTCTGCATCTTCCTGTGCTTCAAAAGGAACAAGAAGCCCGGTTTCTTCATGGACCACCACTTCCGGAATACCCCCGACAGCTGCTGCCACAACCGGTGTATTGCACGCCCCGGCCTCAAGGTTGATGATACCAAAGGGTTCATACACCGAGGGGCATACAAAAACTGCAGCATGGGTGTAAAGGACAGGCAGATCCTGCAAAGGAACAGTTTCAGAAATCCAGATAATGTTTTGGCCCATTTCCTGTTCGGCTTTTTTTACCCGGCTTTCCATTTCCCGGGCAATTTCTTGGGTATCAGGGGCGCTGGCACACAGCACTGTCTGTACGCCACTGTCAATCAGAGAAATGGCCCGGAGCAAATGCATGATTCCTTTTTGCCGGGTAATTCTGCCCACAAACAGAATATAGGGTTTGTCCGGATCAATGCCGTAAGACTTCAGCGTTTCCGGTCGGTAGGTTTCACAAAAAAGACGGATATCCACCCCGTTATGGATAACCCGGATCTTTTCTGGATGAACAGGGTAAAGATCCATCACATTCTGCTTCATTGTTTCAGATACCGCAATAATACCGTCTGCATTGGACATGGCTGTTTTTTCCAGCCAGCAGGTGGCATGGTAGCTGTCACCGAGCTGGTCTTTTTTCCAGGGACGGTGGGGCTCCAGAGAGTGGGTGGTGACCACCAGAGGTGCCTGGAGAATCTCCTTGAGCAGGCACCCGGCCATATAGGTATACCAGGTATGGCAGTGGATCACGTCTGCGGCATCTGCACTGCCGGTCATAAGGGCATTGCGCAGCAGGGTGTCACCGAGCCGGGGTCGCTGCAGTTCTGATGTTTGAGGATATACCCCGGGTACACCTGATACCCGCAGACGGGGATCAATTCTTTTCTGGTCCCCGAAACACAGGACATCAAAACTATGGCTACCCGAAGACAGCGCAGCCATCTCCCGCACCAGGTGTTCAACATGTACCCCTGCCCCGCCGTAGATATGGGGGGGATACTCATTGGTCAGAATCAGGGCTTTCATGGGTTATTCCTTTATTTTGGGGATAAAACTTGTGCAGAGGACTCTTGTTCCGATTCTTTTTTTTTAAGGAAAACAATTCCCAGAGGCGGCAGCACCAGGTTCAGGGAAAAAGAAAACCCGTGGGCCGGTACCGGGGAGGTCTCGATTTGTCCCAGGCTGCCCTGGTTGCTGCCCCCGTATTCAGATGCATCACTGTTGAGGCATTCTTTCCAGGTCCCTTCCGCAGAAACCCCCAGCCGGTAATTGGGACGCGGTATGGGGGTAAAATTACATACAACAATAATTTCGTCCATGGCGGTCCTGCCCAACCGTATAAGACTGAGGGTGGATTGCTGCACATCATGGCAGTCAATCCATTGAAATCCCTGAGAGGAAAAATCATGTACATGCATGGCAGTGGTGCGCCGGTAAAACTGGTTCAGATCTTCGATCCAGCGCTGAAGCCCCTTGTTGAAAGAATTTTCCAGCAGATGCCAGTCCAGGCTTTTGTCATGGTCCCATTCCCGGCTCTGGCCGATCTCTCCCCCCATGAAAATAAGTTTTTTGGCGGGCTGGGCATACATGTATCCGAACAGCAGCCGCAGATTGGCAAACCTGCGCCATTCATCTCCGGGCATTTTACCCAGCAAAGACCCTTTGCCGTGGACCACTTCGTCATGGGACAAAGGCAGCACATAATTTTCATTAAAGGCATATATCATCCGGAAGGTGAGTCTGTCATGGTGATAGCTGCGGTGAATAGGGTCCCTGGACATATAGGCCAGGGTGTCGTGCATCCATCCCATGTCCCACTTCATGTCAAATCCCAGTCCTCCCAGGTGCACCGGTCTGGAAACCATGGGCCAGTCAGTGGATTCCTCGGCAATGGTGAGTGTACCTGGAAATTTGTCGTGAACCACCTCGTTGAATCGCCGGAGAAAGGCAACCGCTTCCAGGTTTTCCCGGCCCCCGTATTTGTTGGGGACCCACTCGCCTGCCTTACGCGAATAATCCAGATAAAGCATCGAGGCCACCGCATCCACCCGAAAACCGTCTATGTGATATTTTTCCAGCCAGAACAGGGCGCTGCTGATGAGGTAGGACATGACCTCATTACGTCCGTAATTGAAAATCAAACTTTTCCAGTCAGGATGGAATCCTTTGCGCGGATCCTCATGTTCAAAAAGATGGGTGCCGTCAAAATACCCCAGTCCGTGCTCATCACTGGGAAAATGGGAGGGAACCCAGTCCAGGATCACACCGATACCTTTCTGGTGCAGGCAGTCCACCAGGTACATGAAATCCCGGGGCGTACCGAACCGGCTGGTAGGGGCAAAATAGCCCAGACATTGGTATCCCCAGCTGCCGTAAAAAGGATGTTCCATCACCGGCAGAAACTCCACATGGGTAAACCCCATCTGCAGCAGGTAGTCCGGCAGTTTTTCAGCCAGTTCCCGGTAGGTAGGGAAACGGTTATTTTCCTCAGGCACCCTGATCCAGGAGCCCAGGTGCATTTCATAAACAGACATGGGCGCGGATTTCATCTCGGTATTGCTGCGGTTTTCCATCCAGGCGGCATCCTGCCAATCACGGGTCAGATCCCAGGTCACAGATGCGGTCTGGGGAGACAATTCCGTGTAAAAGCCAAAAGGATCGGTCTTGTCCACCTCATAGCCGTTCTCTGTGGAGCGGATATGGTATTTATACAGGGTTCCAGAGGGGATGCCGGGAATAAATCCTTCCCAGATACCTGAACTTTGCCTGGGGGCCAGAGGATACTGGTGGGTGTCCCAGTTGTTGAATGATCCTGCAACAGACACTGCCCGGGCATTGGGTGCCCATACGGCAAAATAGAACCCTTTTTCTCCGTTTTTTTTCACAGGATGGCTTCCCAGTTTGTCATACAAACAAAAATGGTTCCCCTGGTTGAACAAAAACACGTCATCTTCGGTCAACAGGCTGATATCATGGCGTACCTGTGTTTTCAGGTCCGGATTGGACATATGTGGTCCTCCATCAATTTTATGTTTCATTTAATAAATGTTCGATTCCCTTGAGGGGTATGATGATCCATTCAGGTCGGTTGTTCATTTCATATCCGAGTTCATACACGGCTTTTTCCATGAGATAGGCCTGCAAAAGCACCCCCATCTCCTCCCGGGTGTCCGGAAGAAACCCGGCATCCGAACTTCTGGCCAGATATTCACCCAGGTATTGGGCACTCACCCACAGCCGCCATTCTTCTGCTTTGGCTGCCATGGTTTCCCGTAAGTTTGGCGAAAACATTCCCCTGGTTTCTTCTGCCTGGAGGGCAAAATAACAGGCATAGTGAAATGAGCGCAAAAGCCCTGCCACATCCCGGAGAGGAGAGCGTTTAATGCGCCGCTCGCTTACCGGGCGCATGGGCTCCCCTTCAAAGTCGATAATCACAAAATCTTTGCCGGTGTGAAGAATCTGGCCCAGATGGAAATCCCCGTGGCACCGCAGCCGCATGGCGCTGATTTTGCGGTTGGTCAGGGTCCGGAAACGGTCCATGATTTCCTGTTTGCGGCTGAGTACCTTTTCAGCGAGGGCCTGTATGTTTTCAGGTAAGGGATTTTTTTGGGCTGTGATCCGTTTTTCAAGCTGTGACAGTATCCGGCCTGCCATGGAACTCATGGACTGGAAAAGCGAACGCTGGTAGAGCGTGGAAAACGGTTCCGGGGTGAAAAGAGCATTTTCCGATGCCGATGCCAGTGCCGCATGCATCTGGGCGGTCCGCCGGGCCAGCACGATTGCGGATTCCAGGTAAAATCCGATCTGCTCTTCAAGGTCAGGGGGCATGGAAACCCGGCTTAATTCCAGCAGGCTTTTTTCAGGCACAGCTGCCCTGACCTCATCCTGGCTTTCCATAACCCTTTCAAAAAACCGGGACAGGCTGTTCACCGTATATTCCCAGGCATCTCCCTGGTTGGGTACATATTCCTGGAGAATGCCCACAGTAGAGGGTTCTTCATCAGGCCGGGTGTATTCCAGCCAGCCGGCAAGCCCGGGCAGGCCGGAAAACCCCCTGTTGGTGAGGAAACGCGATATTTCCAGATCCGGATTGGTCCCTTCATGCAGACGGCGGAACAGCTTGAGAATAAAGCAATGCCCGTAAATGATGGATGTATTGCTCTGCTCCGCGCCTATCACCCTGGTTTCCAGAGGCAGATCCCGGGTGGTGTACATATTTTTAAATGCATTGGCAGGGGTTGCCGTAAACCGTCCCTGTTTACTCCTGATGGCCTGTCTGCGGTTGATCATTTCCAGAAGCACATTACAGAAACCCGGATGAAACAGGCCGTCCACAAGAAAGCCTTGCTCATCTTCGGCCGCAATTTTAATCTGTGCCATGACCGCCTGGGGATGGTCCTCCATGATCGCTGTGCCCTCTGCCCCGGGTACATAGGTGACCGGCAGGAGATAGGTCTGCGCATTTTTGTCGGCGTAAGCAAGCGTTACCATGAGAATACTGCCTGTCAGAACATGGTTGCCCACCGGTATCTGGTCACGCACAGCAAGAGATGTGATGCGGCTGCTCTTGGCACCGAACCACCGGCATTTTTTTATATACGGCCCCAGGTGTTTCTCCAGACGTTCCAGCTGATGTCCCTGTAACACTTCCTCCCATCTGGAATGTACTTTCAATACCGGAAGATCAGCATCTGCTGTTTCTTCTTTGTTTTCCTTTTTGGGAGAAGTCAGCATAAACCAGTAAAAGGCATGGGGCCCTAAGGTCAGAAGATAAGGGGCCTCGGTAATGCCGGGAAAAGGGGTGTTGCCGAATATTTCCACCGGAATCTTTCCTTCATGGGCCTGCATATCCAGTTCAGTAAATTGTACAAACCGCGAAAGATTGACCACCACCAGTACAGACTGGTCCTCATGCCGGCGGATAAAGGTCAGGATTTTGGGATTTTCCGGCTCCAGGAAAATAATATCTCCTCTGCTGAAAGCTGGTATGCGGCTGTGCAGATTGAGCAGCCGCCGTATCCACCAGAAAAGAGAATGGCGGTTCTGCTCCTGGGATTCCACATTGAGCACTTCATAGTGGTATTCCGGATCAGTGATGACCGGCAGATAGAGCTGCTGGGGATTGCACCGGGAAAACCCGGCATTCCGGTCCGGGCTCCACTGCATGGGGGTGCGCACCCCGTTTCTGTCACCCAGATAAATATTGTCTCCCATACCGATCTCATCCCCGTAATACAAAATAGGGGTGCCCGGCAGACAGATCAGCAACGCATACATAAGTTCGATCCGGCGGCGGTGGTTGCCCATGAGCGGGGCCAGGCGCCGGCGGATGCCCAGGTTCACACGCATCCGGGCATCCCGGGCATAGGCCCGGTACATATAATCGCGTTCTTCATCAGTGACCATTTCC
>JAABUB010000121.1 GCA_011389575.1 Desulfotignum sp.
GACTTCATCTGTCTGCGGAAGAAAAACACCAGCCGCTCCAGAAGGATGATCAGTGCCAGTCCCAGGATGCCCAGGATCGGCCACACAATGGGCCCGCCCTTTGGGACCTGCTCCGCCAGATCCAGTTCCAGGGTATACTGCCGCAGGGCTGTTCCCCGGGAGATGTCCACCGGGACATCCGGCCGCTCCCCGGCCAGATACGCCTGGATCTGCCGCACGGTGCCGGCGTCCGGCAGCCGGGACAGGGCAAAAAACCGCTGGCTGTTGTCGGAATACAGCAAAAACCCCATCTCCGGTTCACCGGCATCGGCGGATTCCAGCACATAAATCCCGGTAAAATTGCCCAGCATCAGGATCCGGGCCTCCCGGTTCAGGCCCTGGCGGTCGATGATGGTGCCGGTAACGGTCCTGATCTGTCCGGCGGCTGTAATTTCATGAAACCAGGCATCGGCCATGGGACGGATATCTGCCATGGCGGGAAACCGCTCCTCATGGATCACCGGGGCCAGAAAGCCGTGACGCTTGTGGGACAAGGCGCTCTGGGGGCTTTGTATCAACAGCGCTTCCAGGTCTTTGGCCGCACTGCGGATAAACCCGGACAACTCCCTGTTTTCCGCCCGGGACAGGGCCAGTTCCTCCAGCAGGGACTCTCTGAGCGCCTGCCAGTCCTGGATCAGCTGTGCCAGTTCTCCGTTATCTTTTTCCAGGGCTTTGTTGCGGTTTTTGAGGTTTTGGATGGCTGCGGTCAGTGCATCTTTGTCCTGTTTGATCTGCATGGTCCGCTCCTGTGCCTCGGCTTTTGCTCCGGCCAGTTCCTGCCGGGCTTTTTCTTCCATCCGGGCGCGCTTTTCCGCCTGAACGGCAAAAGACTGGCGCATGTCCCGGGCCGCCACCCCGGACGGACAGAAGCAAATCAGAAGAATCAGGCAGGCCTGGAAGATCAACACACTGTCCTGGAAGGCGTTTTCCTTTTTGATCAATGATTTCATAAGACGGACAGGATTCATAAAGTTCATTTCCGCCTCCTTCACGGGACTGCCAGCCGGCCCAGGGGCAGGTCCAGAATACCGGAGGTCCGCCGTTTCAAAGCGATCTCCACCGCTGCGGATACCGCCGGAACAAACCGGTTATCCAGACGGCGCCACTGCTGCTCCCCCACATCGAACACAGCCGCCTCCTGTCCATCCAGGGACAGATAATACAGGCTGATGCGGCCCAGCCGGAAAATCTGCCCGGACACCTGCTGGTCCCCTAGCCGGATCCGGTCGTGATACACTTCGATGGTATTGCCGTATTCCGCCTCGATGCCCAATGCCTCCATGGTTTTGCGGAATTTTTCCGCCACAGGCACCTCGGAATCATCCATGAGGGCAGCCAGTTTTTCCAGACGGATGTTCCGCTCCTCCGGCAGAAACGGAATATCATCAGTGACAAACCGGTTCAGATCCGCCTGCACTTCCGCCAGAAACGGCAGCAGTTCCTCCCGGACCTGCCGGGTCTGCATCTTTTCCTGTTCCAGTTGAGCGATCATCTGGCCGAGGGCGGCCGATCGATCCGACAACCGCTGGTTTTCCGCTTCCAGGATTTCGTTTTTTGCCGTGAGCCGGTCATACTCGGCCGCCAGTTCCGCCCTTTGGGCATCCCATTTTTCCTGCTCCTTCTGGGATGCCTGGCGGACATCGATGGTCGTTGTCACATGCTTTTCCACAACTGCGGCCGTGTCTGCCGCCGGTTCTCCAAAAACCGGCCACACCAGCATCGTCACCAAAGCCGCCAACCCCTTAAGGCTTACCACTCCTCTTTTCCTGCCCACCCTCATATCTGCATCTCCTGCGCTGAATCCTCCATAAACAAAAAAACCACAAAGGTATCCCTTTTATAAATGGGAAAAACCTTCGTGGTTTTATTAAATTCTTCCGGGTTGTCCTGGCTGTGTTCTATTTCAGCCTGAACCTGATTTACACCATCCACAGACTGCCTGTCAACCCGAAACCGGCTTGGGCTACTCTGAATCCATTCCATGTGACATGAACCCGATTCTGATGCGTATATTCCGAATTTGTATACCGGCCAATTCCTTTCCATCTCCCATTACAGCCGGTATTCCACACCCAGGTAAAACGACCGACCTGGCATCCAGTCATCCTCGTCAGTGGAATAGAACTCGTCAAACAGGTTGTGAATGGACGTCTTTAAACGGATTTCATTGTCGTTTTGGAATTTGACAAGGCGCTGGCTGCAGGAGAAATCGATAACCCATGCATCGCCCACATTTTCCAGTTTTTCCTGAGCGTTAACAACACTGCTTCCGGATTCCCGGTCAACCGTATACTGGGTTCCGTAATAGGTGGCATCCAGGCTGACGGTCAGGCCGGCTTCCTTAGTCCCGAAGACCAGGCCGGCGGAAAGGCTGTCCCGGGAGCGGTCCGGCAGTTTATACCCGTTGCCGTCTTCAAACACCAACAGATGGGTCCAGTTGACGTAGGGTTCCAGTTGGAAAGACCATCCCAGGGATTGGGCCAGATCCAGTTTCATCCCCAGTTCAATTCCCTGAATTTCGGCGGTATCCACATTATAGTACCAGTAGTGTTTGCCGCTGTAATGCTTGTCTGCGCTGTTATGGGTCTCATATCCGATCATGTCCTGGTAATCGCTGTAAAACCAGGTGGCCGATAAAAACAGGGACTTCCAGTCCAGGTCAACGCCCAGATCATAGTTGTCACTTTTTTCCGGTTCCAGATCCGGGTTCCCGATAAACGGCGTGGACATCATGACGGTATATCCTGTCAGCTGCCGGGGAAGCGGCATTTTAAAAGCCCTGGCATAATTGGCCCGGATTTTGAGTGCATCCACTGGACTGTAGGCAATCCCAAAGGACGGGTTCCAGCTGTGTTTGTCTACCTCCCTGGATACGGTCACATCCTCCTGGATCTTCCGGGCATTCACCGACACATCAAACACATCATATCGGATCCCTGCGGACAGGATCAGGTTCCGGTTTTCCAGCAGATGGATATCTCCCATCAGAAAACCGCTGATATTGTCAAAATCGCTCCGGGCAGTGTTCCGGGTCGATGCGCCGGCGGCGTCACCATCCTGGCGCTGATCAAATTCATACGCCATCCAGTCCATACCGGCAATGGCACGTAACAGCCCGAAATCATGGCTGACCTGGGCCTGGGAACCCTGGAACCGGTTGGTGTTGTCCGACAGCGGCAGCCGGGTGGCGCTGGATTTGGTGAACCGCTTGAGGTCGTAATTGACCTCTCCCTGAAAATAGCGGGTCAGCCAGGTGGTGGAACCGGTTTCGTCACGACCCTTGTAAGAAAGGTCCAATGTGTGGTTGTCACGGTTCTGGCGGGTATAGTAATAATAACTCCTGGCAGCGTCTTCTCCCTTGCCGGCGTCGCTGGTGTCTGATCCCTGGAGTATCAGTCCCAGGCGGTGGTTGTCATTGAAGTGCCACCCGGTATTGAAGTTATATCGGATCCGGTCCTGCACATCGCTGTTTGCATATGTTTCTCCATTTCCCAGCTCATAGTCGTCCCGGGAAAAATAAGCCATGGAACCGGCAAAATCCAACCGCCCTGTTTTACCGGATATGCCGGCTTTGTAACGCTGTTCCCCCCAGCTGCCAATCCCCGCCTCGACACTTCCCGCCGGTTTTTCTTGCCCCTGTCTGGTAATGATATTGATGACACCCCCCCATGGCTGCGGCCCCATACTGGACCGCTCCGGGCCCCCGGATCACCTCGATCCGCTCCGTATTTTCCAGGCCGATATTTCCCAGGAAATCAGAACCTGTGCGGTGGCCGTCCACCAGCACCAGGATATCCCCGGCAATGTCAAACCCGTGCATGGAACTGCGGCCGCCCCGGATGACCACGCCCTCGTTACCATAACCGGCCCCCCCGTCATGGTACACCTGGATCCCGGCTTTTTTCAGCAGGTCCGTCACTGAAACCGCCCCGGACTGCTCGATATCCTTTCGCGTGAAAACGGTGATGTTCTGACTGACATCCCTCAATGGTTCCTCGGTTCTTTTGGCCGTTACGACCACGGTGTCCATCACATAGGGTGTTTCAGTCTGAATTTCCTGTGCAAAACCCGTTGCAGAGATCAGCAGCATGATCACCATACCCGTCCATTTCAGCATGATCCTCTTCATCTATCTCTCCTGTGTTTTGCGGTAATGATCAAAAAAAAAAGATCCCGGAGCCAATCCCCGAGATCTTCCGTTTTCAAAATCTCTGTCATGCCTCTGTACAGTACCGCGCTGTACAGAACCACATATTTGCGAGCAGGTCTTCCGGCTCAGGGTCATCCCCTCTCTGCGCCTTCCCATGATGTCACAGTGGCATTCAGCAGAGCGGGTCACCATTCACGGCGGCGGGACCGCAACAGATTTTCACTGTTTTCCCTATTCAGGTTCCAGGACCAGTCCATGGAACCACTTGCAAATTTACACTATTTCTTTATACTTGATCATCCTGCCTGTCAACCACTTCACCACAGCTGTGGGAAAAATGAGAAACAAGGATATGGCTGGCGGGTACCCAATATGATACATCTATTTTTTTCATTTTGATAAAGAAAGGAATTCATCGGACCATGACATCCAAGGCACCCGTTTTTGAACAAATCTACCAGGACTATCTGGCCCGGGTGGCCGGTCTGGACCTGACAGGAAAACAGGATCTTCTGGGAATCCGGGTGGAGGCACAGACCGTCTTCATCCCTTTTTTCAATGAAACCTTTACCGTCACCCCCCAGGACATCTCGGATCACAAGGCCCGCCGCCCCCCTCATTCCGTGTGTGTCATTCTATGCCAGTACCTGCTGCTGAGCCCTGACAGGCCCGACGATGACAGACAACTGGTGACATACCGGGATTTCAGGGATGCGGCCCCTTATGTGCAGGGCTTTGACAATACGGCCCGGAAACCGGTTGCCAGGGCTTTTGCCGGCCGGATCGCCGAACTGGCGGCCGGGTGCCGGCACCTGGGGGGGACACCCTGTGACATCGGGATCTCCTGCGATCTGTCTTATATGTTCGAAGCCCTTCCCAGGGTCCAGATCTATCTTATTTTCAACGATGCGGACGAGGATTTTCCGGCGGACTGCTCCCTGCTGTTTGAAAAACAGGCGGCCCGATACCTTGACATGGAATGCCTGGCCATGATCGGCATGGTACTGACACAACGGCTGGCTGGAAAAGACACGCCGGACATGGCCACGCTGGCTTGATCCTTATTACTGCATCATACAAGTGAAAAAGGCAGTTGACAGCATCTTCAACAGAATGGGCGGCATCGATAAGGATATCAGTATCGACGACAATCATATCAGCTTCCACCCCATTCTCCGGCTCTGGTGTTTCGAACCCATTGGCTGCTGTCCTTCATTTCCTCTCTGTCTTCCCAGATCCCAATAAACGGTTCACTGGCAATTTTATCTCTGTTCTCCTTTTTCACCGGGCGGTTTTTTTTGTACCGATTTTTTAAAAACGATACAAAATCAAATACCTGTCGTTGGGCTTCCGGCGGCAGGGTGGCAATATCATTACTTATGTTCCGCACTTCCATTTTTTCATCTCGCTGCTAATTGGTTGAAACCACTTCGTCCTGACGATTTTTGATAATATTCAATATACCTTTTTTTTCAATAATATGCAAATTCAAAACATTCTCCTGCCAGCTTCGAAAACGAGCAGATCCAGCAAGACCCCGTGTGTGTTGACCAGAAATAGCAGTCTCCCGGCCCGGCCCTGTGGGATCGGATGATGGATTCAATGGCAAACTACTGATAGAAAGGAGGCCAAGCTTGGAATGAAACATAAGTGCCGTCTTATCCTCAACCCCGATCATGAAAACGATCAATCATCTCCACATTTCCTTGAACATTCAAAGTAATGCATCAAATTTTCGATATAATACCTTGCAGCAAAATGACAATAAAAATTATGAAGCGATCCATGCCAGTGACAGACAACGGAGGGACCCCTGTCTTTATTTATCCTTGAAAACTTGGAATGCCCATCCAAATTTTCAAGGATAATCCCAGGAGAGACCTTGCTGGATGTGGGCACCGGACCGGGCATCCTGACTCCCTACCTGCGGCCACTGGCCGGCATTTCCGGCCGGGTGTTCGCTTCTGACCTGTTTTTTCCCATAATTCGGCAGGCCCGCCGGAAATCTCGGATATGCCAGGAAGATACGCGGCCATGGCACAAAAAGGCTGAAATTCACAAAATCGCTTCATATCCTTGGCGTTAGTCCTTTGCAAATGATATAATCCAGATAATGACAAATTCACCGTTGACAACCAAAAGCATTATCAATATCTGGCCGCCTGCCGATTCATCTGTAAGGGAGCAAGGAGAATACTAATGGAAACACATGAGGACAACTGGCCCGAGATGCAGCTCACCCCCATCGGTGTAGTGAAAAGCGAAATTACAACCCCCATGCTTACCGCTGGTGACTCCGGCCTCGCACTTCAGGAACGGATGGATAAAATCCGGGAATATCACCGGAAAGTCCAGGCATGTGTGTGTGAACTGACCGTTTTCCCGCAATGGGGCGAGCTTCTGGACGGTATTGAAGGGTTTTCCCATGTGCTGGTGCTTTACTGGCCCCACCTGATCGACCCGGAAAGACGAACCCTGCGCAAGGTGCATCCCATGGGACGTAAAGATCTGCCCCGACAGGGCATTTTTGCCACATGCCGTCCGGCCCGGCCCAATCCGGTCCTGGTATCTGCGGTCCCGCTTCTTGAATGTCACCAAAACACCTTGAAAGTCAAAGGTCTTGAAGCGGTGGACGGCAGCCCGATCATCGATATCAAACCCTACTCGGCATCCTATTATGGTGCGGAAAATGCCACGGTTCCCGAATGGATGGCACAGCTGCACAGAGAATTAAATAAAGAACTGTCCTGAGTGTCAATTTTCAATCATCAAAATGCTATTTTTGTGAACTTTTCGGTGAATCTTTCGCCAAAATTCCTTGACATTCATTTATAGAGGAATTAAGACTGTCCACAATCAATCGGCAGCTGAAGCTGTCTGCTGAAAACCGGGTGGAATACACCCTTTGCCTGTAAAACAACCGGCCAGTTGCCGGCAGAAAAATTAATGTAAAAGGCCACGAAGGTCATACTCCTGAAAACAGGGAGATGCCTTGGTGGCCTTTTTTTATGGGCACCTGATTTTATGTCCGTTTGATCCATGATTTTAATGAGTTGAAAAAGGAGAAAATCAAGATGAAAAGCATTCGATGGATAGCAATGAGTTTGCTGGGACTGGCGGTATTGATATATCCGCTGATAGCAGGGGCACAGGAGGAAACCAAAGAGGCGTATCGGCTGGATACTGTGGTGGTGTCCGCCACCCGCACAGAGATGCCGTCAATTGACGTTCCCCAGAGCGTGACGGTCCTGACCAGTGAACAGCTGATGGCCTCACCATTCGACCGGGTGGAAGATATCCTGCGCAGTGTACCGGGCATGTACAATTTCCGGCATTATGCATTGCAGACCAATGGCATTTACAGCCCATTGAAAATGCGGGGGGTAGGCAACAACCGGGTCCTGACCCTGGTGGACGGAGTGCCCCAGAATGACAATTTCAACAATGCCATTGCCTGGGTGGCCTGGGGCCATATTCCCAAGCATGTCATCGAGCGTATTGAAATTGTCCGGGGACCGGCGTCGGCACTCTACGGGTCACAAGGCCTGGGCGGGGTGGTCCACATCATCACCAAAAATCCGTCCAGAGATCCCAAGACCCTCATCGACGTCCAGGCCGGCACGGCCGATACCTTTGGCGGGACTGCTCTCCACAGCCAGACGGTCAACGACCTGGGGTTCCTGATCGCAGGCGGATATGAGGAAAGTGACGGATTTTTCATGGTGGACAACCCTGCAGCCTATGAAATCAAGCGCTACCGGGATGCGGGCAAGGTCATGGGCAAGGTGAATTATGATCTGACCC
>JAABUB010000122.1 GCA_011389575.1 Desulfotignum sp.
CTGGTTGAAAACCATCCCGGCATCTTTTACCAGGCCCCCTCCGACGCTGACGGTCCGTTCACAGGACACCACCAGGGGCTCCCCGTAGAAGCGCATACTGCTATAGCAAATATTCAGGCAGGTCATGGGACCATGTGACTCGGGACCATTTGACCCGGGACCCTTTTCCCTGTAAAATAACTGCATAAATTTACGGGCACAGACACCGGCACACAGACACCTGTCCGGTCAAACCCTTTTTGAAACCATGCCCGGCCATTACAGATAAAGGAATAGTTCATGGCCTTCAGACATTTTTGCATGATGCTGTGCATAACCTTTCTGATACTGTTTTCTGCCAGTCTCAGCTTTTCTGCGTCAGGCCGGGAACATATTGTCCAGGGCAGAACCATGGGCACGATTTATACCATAAAATTTATTTCCCCCCAAAAACAATCCATGGCCCTGTGGCAGAAAAAGATTGATGCCCGGCTGCAGCAGATCAATGCAGGCCTTTCCATGTATGATCCTGAAAGTGATATTTCCCGATTCAATCGAACCGCTGCAGGCCGGCCCTTCAGGCTGTCAAAGGATTTTTCACAGGTCTTGCGGACAGCTGACCGCGTGTACCGGCTTACCAGCGGGGCCTGGGACGGCACAATAAAACCCCTGGTGGATCTGTGGGGATTTGGCACACAAGACATCATCACTGTTCTTCCGGATCCGGCTGCCATTCAAAAAGCGCTTTCCCGCACAGGGTTTCACCATCTGACCCTGA
The DNA here is from genome assembly GCA_011389575.1 of Desulfotignum sp. Classification (GTDB taxonomy): domain Bacteria; phylum Desulfobacterota; class Desulfobacteria; order Desulfobacterales; family Desulfobacteraceae; genus Desulfotignum. The sequence continues at coordinate 758 of JAABUB010000122.1, forward strand.
ACAAAAACACTTTGCTGAAAAAAATCCCCGGCATTACCCTGGATCTGGGCTCCATTGCCAAAGGGTATGGGGTGGATGCCATTGCCCTGCTGCTGACTGAAGCAGGCATTGAAAATTTTCTGGTGGAAATCGGCGGAGAATTATATGGATCAGGTGTCAACCGGCACCGGAAGCCCTGGTCAGTGGGGATCACTCCGCCCGGGAGTACGGAAAAGGGACAGCGCTTTTACAAAATCATCACCCTGGACAACACAGCCATAGCCACCAGCGGAAATTACCGCAATTTTTTTACAATCCAGGGCAAAACCTATTCCCACATCATTGACCCCAAAACCGGTTTTCCCGTGGACAACCAGGTGGTAAGCGCCTCGGTCATTGCCGGCAACTGCACCTTTGCCGATGCCCTGGCCACCGCTCTCATGGTCATGGACCCCGCAGACAGCCTGGCCCTGGTGAACCGCCTGGAAAATGTGGAATGCCTGATCATCCGGAAAACCCCGACCGGTTTTACAGAATCTGCTTCCCGCGGTTTTCACACCGTTTTGCTGCCGTAACCGTTCTTCGCCTGCCTGCTTGTTTCAGCTATGATTCCAAAAGATATTTTTTGCCCTGAAAGGCATCCCGCTCTTCCAGGGTCTGCTGAATCCGGTTAAAGGTTTCTCTGTACCGGCCGGCCCAGGCAGGGGCCCGCAGTTCACTGCCATGGGGGTCTCCTGTGATGCGCTGAATAACGATATCTGCAGGCAGCAGTTCAAGAAAATCACAGACCGTTTCCACATACGCCTCCTGTTCCATGGGCCGGTATCTGCCTGCCAGAAACAGGGTGTCCAGGGGAGTGCCTTTGATCACATACAACAGGTGAATCTTGATACCGTTGATCCCGGCCCGGGCCAGATACCGGGCAGTTTCCAGCATCATTTCCCGGGTTTCTCCGGGCAGTCCCAGAATGACATGGACACAGATCTGGATGCCGCGTTCCCGGGTCAGGGCCACGGCATCCAGGAAATCCTGAAACCGGTGCCCGCGGTTGATCTGTTTCAGGGTAACATCATGAACAGACTGAAGCCCGTACTCCAGCCAGACCAGATATTTTTTTGTGTAGGAGGCAATCAGATCCAGTTTTTCTTTGTCAATACAATCGGGCCGGGTACCGATGGCCATACCCACCACCCCCTCACAGGACAATGCAGCATCAAACATGTGGCGCATATGGTCCACACCGGTATAGGTATTGGAATAGGACTGGAAGTAGGCCAGAAATTTTTTGGCCTTGTATTTTTTCATCATGGGAATTTTGCCGGCCTCAATCTGTTGTCTGATGCCCATTCCCATGGCAAAGGCCCCTGTGCCGGATCCTTTGGCATTGCAGTAGATACAGCCTTCGCCAGACAGGGTGCCGTCCCGGTTGGGGCAGGTAAGGCCTGCATCCACAGCGATTTTCTGGACCCGTTCCCCGAAAATTTTCCGCAGGTGGCTGTTGTAATCTGTATACCGTTTCTTTTTTTCCAATCTACCTGGTCCATCCGCAAAAAAGGGAAAATAAGTAACTTCTGTCCCCATTAATTTATTTCACTGCATCTTCCTATTCAGGCATGACAGCTTAACATTTTTAATCAAAAAAAATCAAACCATAGACAGTACCCTGTAAAAACCTGTGAAATTCTTATTGATTTACTGTCATAACATTCATATTATAACTGGTTATGAATTTTTTTATGAAAACATATGATGTGATTGTGGTGGGGGCGGGCCATGCCGGGTGCGAGGCCGCTCTTGCCGCAGCCCGCATGGGATGTGCCACCCTGCTTGTGACCATTGATCTGGACAAGATTGCGGCCATGCCCTGCAGCCCGTCCATCGGAGGGATGGCCAAGGGACAGCTGGTCAAGGAGATCGATGCCCTGGGCGGCCATATGGCGCTGGCCACGGATGCCTCGGCCATCCAGTACCGGACCTTGAACACCAGAAAAGGTCCGGCAGTCCATTCCACCCGGACACAAAATGACAAAAATCTGTATTCCCGTTGCATGAAAGCTGCGCTGGAAACCTGCCCGAACCTGGATCTGAAACAGGGCATGGTCAGGGAGCTGGTCATTGAAGACGGCTGCGCAAAAGGCATTGTGGACATGACCGGGTTTGCATACCAGGCCTGCTGCGTGGTCATTACCACCGGTACATTTCTGCGGGGCAGTGTTCACATCGGTGCAGCACGGATGGATGCCGGCCGGGCCGGAGAGTTTGCATCCATTCACCTGGGCCGGGATCTGGCCGACATGGGCTTTGACATGGGCCGCATGAAAACCGGGACCCCGCCGAGGCTGCATGCGGACAGCATTGACTTCACCGCTTTCAAACGCCACGAATCCGACCAGGCGCCAACCCCTTTTTCCTTTACCACCAAAGAGATCACCACCCCCATGCTGCCCAGTTTCATGGGGGCAACCACCCCTGCCACCCATGAGATTGTCCGGAAAAACCTGAAATACTCGGCTTTGTACGGGGGCCACATCAAAGGACAGTCTGCCCGGTACTGCCCCTCTTTTGAAGACAAAATCGTAAAATTTCCCGGCAGGGACAGCCACCACATCATCCTGGAATACGAAGGGATCAATACCAAAGAGATCTATGCATCAGGCCTGGGAAACAGCCTGCCCCTGGAGATCCAGTACCAGGTGGTCCGGTCGGTGAAAGGACTTGAACAGGCACAGATCATGCGGCCGGCCTATGCCATTGAATATGATTATGTCAATCCCCTGGAACTGACCCCTGCCCTGGAAACCAAACGCATCTCCGGCCTCTTTCTGGCCGGCCAGATCAACGGCACATCGGGGTATGAAGAAGCCGGTGCACAGGGACTTCTCGCCGGTGCCAACGCAGCCTGCAAAATCCAGAAGCGCCCGGCCCTTATCCTGGACCGATCCCAGGCCTACTTAGGCGTCATGGTGGATGACCTGGTGACCCGGGGCACCTCCGAGCCTTACCGCATGTTCACCTCCAGAGCGGAATACCGCCTTGTGCTCAGAGAAGACAATGCCGACCTGCGCCTGGCAGAAACCGCCCGTGACTACGGCCTCATCGATGCAGACCACCTGGCAGCGTGCAGAAAAATTGCAGCCCAGACCGACAAAGAACTTTTGCGGGTCAGAACTGCGGTGGTCAAACCTGATGAAAAAACCAACCACCTGCTCGCCTCTCTTGGCAGCAATCCCATCACCACCGGTGTCAAGCTGGACCAGCTTTTGAAACGCTCGGAGCTCAGCTATGCAAGTGTAACCGCCATATCCCCCCCGCCGGAACCGGTGCTTTTGCGGGCTGCAAATCAAGTGGAGATTGAAATCAAATACGAGGGATATATCAAACGCCAGCTCAATGAAATAAAAAAATTCAAGGATCTGGAAAAAATCAGAATCCCGGATCATTTTGACTATGCCGGGGCCCACGGCCTGTCCAATGAAATAAAAGAAAAACTTGCAAAAATTCAACCCAAATCTCTGGGGCAGGCATCGAGAACCGACGGCATGACCCCTGCCGCCTTATCTGTTTTGATGGTGGCCATTGCTGCACAGGATAAACACAAATCAGCTTGACTTGGCCGGGTTGGCCCTTATTGTTTAACTTAAAAATAATTATAATTAATGTGGAATAATTTACGTTAGCTTTTGCGAGGGAAAAAATGGCCGATGATTATTATGAAATTCTGGGCATCGATAAAACAGCAAGCACCTCAGAAATAAAAAAAGCATACCGCAAGCTTGCCATGAAATACCATCCCGATAAAACCAAAGGGGATAAAGCCCTGGAAGACAGGTTCAAGAAAATCAGCGAAGCCTATGCCGTACTCAGTGATCCGGAAAAACGCAAGCAGTATGACACCTATGGATCTGCTGATTTTCAGCAGCGGTATTCCCAGGAAGACATTTTCAAAAATTTCGACCTCGGAGATATTCTCAAAGAATTTGGTTTTGGCGGCGGCAGGGGCGGATTTTCCGCCTCTTTTGGACAAGCCGGTCCCAGGGGGCAAAGCGGATTTTCCGGTGGCAACACCTTTTTCCAAAGCAGGGGCGGCGGATTCGGCCAGCAGCAGGCCCGGCCCAGGACCCCGGGCAAGGACCTGGAGTATGAAATTCCTTTGACCCTGGACGAACTTATCAACGGCACCAAAAAAACCATTACCATCAGTCAGGGCGGGACTGCCAAAGCCATTGAAGTCACCATACCAAAAGGATTGACAAAAGGAAAAAAAATCCGGCTGCCGGGCAAAGGAGAAATCTCACCTGATGGCGGACCCACCGGCAATCTGTACATCAAATCCAACCCTGTTCCTTCCAAAGACTTCACCATTGAGGGTAACGATGTGTTTTTGAACAAAACCGTCACCCTGACCCAGGCCCTTTTAGGGGATAAGCTGGAGGTGCAGACCCCCTCAGGCAAAACCATGAATCTTACCCTTCCGCAGGGAACCCCCCATAAAGGCAAACTGCGGCTTCCCAACCATGGCATTCCCCAAATGAAAGGAAATGGTTGCGGAGATCTGTTTGTTGTGATTAATATAGACTGGCCCAAAAAATTGACAGACAAGCAGGAAAAACTGATTCAGGAACTTAAAACCACAGGGTTGTAGATGATCATGCCTGACTTTATTCCCGTGATTTCCCGGAAAGACATTCACGCACGTACCCGGGAAATCGGAAAACAGATCACCAAGGACTACAAGGGCAAAGACCTTATACTGGTGGGGATTTTAAAAGGTGCCTTCATTTTTATGGCTGATCTTTGCCGGCAGATCAGCATAGACCATGAGATTGATTTCATTGGGGCATCTTCTTATGAAGGTACCTCTTCCACCGGGCAGATTGTATTCACCAAGCAGCCTGACCTGGAATTTAAAAACCGGGATATCCTGCTGGTGGAAGATATTGTTGACACCGGCAACACCCTGTGTAAAATTATTAATTTTATAGATTTGCTTAATCCCAAATCTTTAAATATCTGTACGCTCATTGACAAGCATGAACGCAGAAAATGCAAAATAGATGTGAGGTATGCGTGTTTTTCACTTGAAAAAGGATTTATTGTCGGTTATGGACTTGATTATAATGAAAAATATCGAAATATGCCTGCAATCTATGATTTACAAACAGAGGGAGATGCACCATGATTATTACCTGTGACGAGTGCTCAACAAGCTTCCGACTTGATGAATCCTTATTAAAAGCCGAAGGCTCCAAAGTCCGTTGCAGCCGGTGCAAACATGTATTTACCGCATCCCCCCCACCTGCAGATGCCTCCCTGGATGCCCAAACCGCAGCACCTCCTTCCATGGACAGACAATCTGTATTTTCCCTGAAACCAGAAGACCTGGAATCTGAAGATACTGCATCTGATGATTTTGATGCCGATCTCTTTGATTTTGACGACACCGACTTTGATGAAGACCTGCCCCGGGATGAAAAAGAGGCAGACATTGAAATCAGTTTTGAAGATGCAGACACGGATTTTGATATGGAAACCGGCCTTTCCTTTGAAGCTGATGAAGAACAGGGGCCGTCTTCCGGCGAATATGAACAAAAAGAAATTGAATTTGATGAAGAGGCACTGGAATTTGATTCCGAAGATTTGGAACCAATAGAAGATCTGGAAAAACCCCGGGATATGCCTGCAGATGAAATGCAAGAAGAAGCGCTTGAAGGCATTGATTTTGAAACCCTGGAATCATATCCGGACCAGGAACCCGCAGACGCAGATGACATCAAAGATTTTGAGCAAGACCTGGCGCACGAAGACGCTACATCCCTGGATCTGGAACTGGAAACCCAGGAGCCTGAAAAAGAAGCACTGGATATGGCCCTGGGTGAAGAAGTGCCCCCTGAAGATCTTGCAGACCAGGGCATGGACTTCGGGTTGGAAAAGGATTTTTCAGCTTATGATGAAGTACTGGAAAAAGAGACGGAACCGCAGGATACCACAGAAGAAACTGTCTTAGCGGATGAATCTGATGCACAAGAAGACCTTCCGGATGAAGACGATTTTGAAACCCGGGATGATTTTGACCTGGAAGAGTACGACAAAACTGTTAGTGGTGACCAGGACAGTGAAACCCCGGACAGCAGTGAACAGGACTTTGAAAAGCCGGCACCCCGTCGCCCTGCCCGGGCACCGCTGATCCAGCCGCTGGATCCGGAAGCGGAGATGGAAGGTACCGCAAAAAGAACCCGGAAAAAAACCCGATCCGCTCTGGGTGCGCCTGTCCTGGTGCTGATGCTGCTCTTTTTGTTGACAGCAGGCGGCTATGTCGCAGCCACCAGCCTGGGATATAAAATTCCTTTTCTGGCAGAAATAAAAATTCCTTTTATCCAGCAGTACCTGCCCCAAAAAACGCCTGATCCTGTACCGACACCTGACCCCGTACCGGATCAAAAAAGTGTGACCGGCCGCTTTGTAACCAATGACACAGCAGGTGAGCTGTTTATCATCACCGGCAAAATTGAAAATCCGGCCCAGATTCCCTACAGCCGTATTCAGGTGAAAGGCACACTGTTCCAGAAAGAAAAAATCGCCGCCATGACACAGACCGCCTATTGCGGCAATATCGTGTCTGAAGAGGAACTGAAAACAGGGGATGTTGACAGTATCGTCTCCCGGCTGAAAACCCCCAGGATTGCCAGTGGTACTGATATCCCGGTCAGACCCGGAGACAGTGTTCCCTTCATGCTGGTGTTTTCAGACCTGCCCAAAAACCTTCAGAATTTTACGGTGGAAGTCATGTCATTTGAAAAAGCTGAAAAATAAAAAACCGTTTGACAATGCACACACTATCATGTTACTATTTTTGGGTTTTTTGGCGACGTAGCTCAGCTGGTCAGAGCATGCGGCTCATATCCGCAGAGTCCGGGGTTCAAGTCCCTGCGTCGCTACCAGATATTACAATGCCCCCGTTCATCGGGGGTTTTGTGTTTCCGGGGGACACTACCAGGAATTTTGGTACAAATTCCTGGTACAAAATGGTGGCCGCATGGACTACATTCTGCAAAATGTAACAAGCTTGCTTTTAATTCATTCGGCTCATTTTCAGGAATGGTGTCAGACCAGGGCTACATGGATTTTCTTCCAACAACTTTAGCAAATTTCTCAAGTGTAGATAAACGAATATCCTTGGCATGATTTTCCATTCTTGAAATAACAGATTTTGTTGTA
>JAABUB010000123.1 GCA_011389575.1 Desulfotignum sp.
TCTACGGCTTTTTGCGGAAAATAAAATCAAAGGACCAAAGGGCATCTTTGAATCAACGGATATGAGAACCATAGATTTTTTAAGGTCATATCAGTTTTCTGACCGCATAATCGAGAGTTTCTTTAGACCATTTTTCGCCGGAGCCTGCCTTGATCCTGAGATAAATGCATCCAGCAGGGTTTTCAGATATCTTTTTAACATATTTGCTTCAGGAGATGCCGCGCTTCCCGCCAAAGGAATGGGAGAAATCCCTTTACAGCTTTCAGAATGTATTCCAGCAAACAAAATTCGTTTCAATGCAAGAGTGGATTTGATTGGTAATGACGGCGTGACACTCACAAACGGCCAGAAAATTACCGGAAAAACAATAGTCATTGCAACAGAGGGACCAGAGACGGAACGATTGTTAAGAAGTCCCGTCAAGTCTGATTCAAAGGGAGAATGGTGTCTTTATTTTTCTGCTGAAAACCCTCCGATTTCCAACCCGTTTTTGATTTTGAACAGCCAAAAAAAAGGGCTCATTAACAATCTTGCCATACCAACCCTGACAGCGCCTTCGTATTCATCATCTGGTAGACACCTGATAGCTGTTGTCGTGCTGGATCATAAATCAATGGACAATGAATCACTGGTGCTTTCGGTTCGAAGCGAATTGCTCCAGTGGTTTGGAGACCCAGTCAGAAACTGGAATCATATAAAAACATATCACATTGGTCATGCGCTGCCAGATCAGTCTCCACCAGCATCAAACCCGGCAATTAATTCTGGTAAAGTCAGGGATGGTGTATACACCTGTGGTGAATATCAAAGTATTCCCGGCATCCAATGGGCACTGTTGTCCGGTCGTATGACAGCAGGGCGGATAATGCACGAGAACCAATTCAAATGAGGCGGTCATATGGTGATGAGAAAAATGCATATGGCAGCTTGGAATAAAATATAAGCGGGGTAGTGATGAAACCAACAGTGATTGTTTACGGTGCTTCCGGTGCAATTGGATCTGTTACGGCAAAAACACTCTATAACAAAGGTTTTGGCGTTCATCTGGTTGGAAGGAATCAGGAGAAGCTTGTGAGCTTGGGCAATGATCTTAACGCCGAAATCACCATTGGAGATGTTACTGATCAGGATCTGTTCAAACGCGTGAACGATGACGCAGGAAGTGATATCGGGGGAATTGTGTATGCCGTGGGTACAATCAATTTGGGCAGCATTCGAAAATTCAAGGAAGCGGATTTTCTTCTCGATTTTAAAGTAAATGCGTTAGGTGCTGGGATGGCAGTTCAGTCTACTTTAACCAAACTCAAAAGAAACAAACAAATATCATCTATTGTTCTGTTTTCAAGTGTGGCAGCTCAAAGGGGATTTTCAATGCATACCTCCATCGGTATGGCCAAAGGCGCAGTAAATGGATTGACACTTTCGCTGGCTGCAGAGCTTTCACCTAAAATCCGTGTGAATGCAATTTCACCGTCTGTTACGCAGACACCTCTTGCTGAAAAGATCCTGTCAAATAAATTGATGGCTGAGTCGATTACAAAAAAGCATCCTTTAAACCGTCTTGGAACCAGAGAAGACATCGCAAGGCTTGCCGCATTTTTAATTTCAGAGGACGCTGGATGGATCACAGGTCAGATCATCGGGGTTGATGGTGGTCGCTCAACAATCGAAGTTAGCGGATGATAAACGTTTGGAATGAAATTGAAAAAAAGAAAAAACAGAACCGCTAATCAAAATACCTGCCGACCTTCAACCTGACCAGGCATACAATCATGCTCATATCATTCTCCAGATTATATCTACAGCAGCCAACAAAACCGGCCAGCCTTCAATAAGTGCAAAGTTCGTTCAGGACATTTTAGTGGAAATATCATAGCAACCATTCCACTGGTATCCTTTATCAATTGGATTTGAAAATTTTCAGCCATGGGATAATTTATGTACAACTCCGTTCCCTACATTGCTCACACAAAAGACATCCCCTGGTCGTAGATCACCGCCACAATGTCAATCCAATCTGCGAATTGCAGAAAGAAGCTCATCCGTAGAACCGTCTTTCGTACAGTAAGTAGAAGCGCCGGCTTGTATCATCTGATCTGCCTGATCTTGCTTGTCATGCATGGAAAGACCGATGATGCGAACGTAGGGAAGCTCGGAATGAATAATCCGGGTAGCCTGGATACCGTCCATCCTCGGCATGTTGATGTCCATTAGGATCACGTCGGGATGAAGTTGCCGGGCCTTTTCAACCGCCTCCTGGCCGTCGCCTGCTTCCCCCACCATTTCAATATCGGAATTAAAGCTCAGCATGGCGGAAATTCCTTGGTGGACAACCGTATGGTCGTCCACAACAAGGGTTCTGATTATATCTCCGCCTGTTTTGGTAATTTTATTTTCAGTCTTGATTTCCTGGATAACTTCATCCTCTTCTTCTTCCTTTTTCTCAAGCGGCATAATCAGCGACAAAGAAGCACCATTCCGCGGTGAACTTTTAATCCGAATGCTTCCACCCATCAGCTGAAGCCGCTCTTGAATGCTGAAAAGACCAAACCCGGTTCCCTCGTTCTTCAAGACAGCGCCCCGATCGAATCCTGACCCGTTATCGCTTACCGTCACCCGAAGCTGCTTTTGTACCTCATCACAGGTCATTTCAAGGTGTGCCGATTTTACGCCCGAATGTTTGATTACATTTAACAGCAGTTCCCGAATTTTCACCGTCATGTCCGCCATTGAAAATGGCTTCTGGATAAATGCCACCCCGTCATCCAGAATTCCTTGATGGGCAATGACATTGGCTGTATAGCCGGGCATGAACAAAAGCCGGATATCCGTATAAAGCCTGGTGATTTGTCCAGCCAGGTCCCGGTCGTTCATCTCCGGCATGACCACATCGGTCATAAGCATATCAATGGCGCCGGAATGATTTTTTGCTTTTTCCATGGCCTCTGTCGGTGTTCCAGCAGATAATACGGTATACCCTTTTCGCTCCAGCATCATGCGGGTCATCCTGAGAATGGCGGGGTCATCTCCCACCAGCAGGATGATTTCTGTCCCTCCAGCAGGTGTTTTTTATCAGGCACGGCTGTATCCGCGTCTTCATCGTCAACATGTCGGGGCAGATAGATGTTGAAGGTGGAACCCTGGTTCAGCTCACTGTATACGTTGATGAATCCGTTGTTTTGTTTGACGATGCCATACACGGTGGTAAGCCCTAAGCCGGTGCCTTTGCCCACCTCCTTGGTGGTGAAAAACGGCTCGAACAGATTGTCCAGAGTATCCTTGTCCATGCCGCAGCCGTTGTCACTGACCGCCAGCAGGACAAAATCACCTGGAACAAATCCCTGGTGTTCGCTGCAGTATTCCTCATCAAAGGTCTTTCTGCCGGTTCAATGGTGAGCCTGCCCACCTCTGAAATGGCATCCCGGGCATTGACACAGAGATTGGCAAGAATCTGATCGACCTGGGTCGGGTCCATTTGAACCGGCCACAAATGGGCATCCGGCTGCCATACCAAATCGATATCTACAGGCACCTTTTCTTTTGTGAACCTGCACGTGCCTGATGGAAGGTTTCCGGTTCTTTTACAGGGTTTTCTTCCGGCAGAAAACTATCTTCATGGGCTGGCACCACGGTCAGCTGATTATCCACATAAATGTCAGGGAACTCCGATTCCACAATATTTCCAAGGTAGGTCCTTTTCCAGAAAGCATTCACTATGCCCTGCAGGATCACTGTACCGTTTTCCACCAATACTTCCGGTTCAAGAACTGTTACATGGGGTATTGTATTGATCTTCATCATTACCTCAAGTTTGGTATCAAAGTCCCGGGAAATTTTTTCAGCTGTTTTGTTTTCAATGGATAAATCGTTAACCACCTCCACAACACCGGGCAGGGAAAATGCAATCTGTTCTGCCAGCGCCTTTTCAAACTTTTCCCGGACAGTGCCTTTTAAAAAAATGATTCCCTGTACCTTGTTCACTGAAATGCTGGATGCATCAATACCGCCATAGTGTTTCAAGGTCTGCATAACAGTCTCTTTTGTCAGTTTGTCCTGTGTTATCATAAAAAACCTCCCCCCTGCATTTTATTGGATAATAACAATATTTTTTACAATTCCAACAAAATCTACCAACCATTGTTCGGAATCGTTGCCGACAGCCTGGTTCCCTTTCCAGGCTTGGATTGCACCTGAAACGTCCCTTCACAGAGATCTATGCGGTCCCTCATGCCGCGCATTCCAAATCCATGGTCATACGGGTCCGTTTCATGCTCACGGATATCGAATCCGCATCCGTTGTCTTCCACCTTGAGCAAAATTTGATTATGCAGTGTGGTCAGCTTGATTTTGACGGTATCGGCTCCGCTGTGTTTGCCGATGTTGTTCAAAGCTTCCTGAACAACCCGATAGACCACGGTTTTATTTTTTTCAGAGACGGCCTCGATGGAAAGATCGAGTTCAAAATCCACCTTGATTCCGGGAAAAAATTGGTTAACTCTTTTTATTAATTTTGAAATTGCGACTGACAGTTCGAAATCCTCAAGCTCTCTCGGGTTCAATTGATGACAAATGGTGCGGGTTTCTTTGATAGTATCTTTCAAATAGCTGATAATTTGCGCAATTGACTTGCCGTTTTCACAAGACGACACGTTACCGCTGTTCATTTTGAATTCCATAAATAATTTAATTGCAGCCAAGCTGCCGCCGATGCTGTCATGTATCTCTCTCGCCACGGTTTTGCGGTCGTTTTCCATTGCATTAATGGCATCTTGTGCCGTTTTCTGGACAAAACGTTTCAGGTGTTCATTTTCCTTGCGGTATTTTTCCAATTCAAGCCACAAACTGCTTCGTTCGAACCCGTGTCTTGACAGTCGGGTGTTAAGAACATTTTCTGTTACAGTATGTTCGGTTGTATAGACAGGAAATTCAGGCAATCCATCCCCATTGATTGGAACGTCATTATAGAACAAATTTTGATTCATTGTTATATCCAACATGGCATAATTTCCTTTCACCTCCGGCTTTTAGCCATTTTCCATTGCTGTGGTTTGTCGGCCTTCATCATCCCTGAAAGATAAACATCTCCTATACAGGGAGGTCCGGCAGCGGCATCCAATGGGTCACCTCTATATCATCTGCAGTGTAGCCATCGGGCTCCTCGTAAACCAGGTCCGTGCTCCAGCAGTATCTTCCGGAGTTGAAGTTTCTGTAAGCCATTGCCCGTATCAGCGATTTATCATAGCCGCTTTTAAAACATACCAGCACCACTACATTTCTTTCAGGCAGTCCCTCTTCGATCCCCCGCCATTGCGAGTGGACACCATCAGTACGTAAACCTATCCGCAATGCTGAATCGCCTTTTCCATACTGTAATTGCTTATCCATATCGATAAGGTCATTTGTTGAATCGGCGCGCTCGCCTGCAGCCTTCAAATCCAGATTGTTCATTGCCCGGGCCTCCCATATAAGTTATCTATTGCAAAAAAAAACATTTTTGCTGAGAATCAAAATTTACCGTGATGGTTCATTTTTGGGCCTGTGATTGTTTACGGTATGTCTTTCTTGCGGCTTTTAATCCTTTTTTGTTTTTTGCTCGAAGGCACAATGCATCTTCTATCTGTTTTATCACCATGTGCGCATTAATATCTTTGATAATACAACCATTGGCTTCGGCAAGTCTCGGGTCATTCAAAAGGTCCTCATGAATGGTCACAATCAGGACGGGACGGCCATGATCTTGCAGTTTCAAGCGGTGCAGGAGATCCCACCTTTCATATCCGTGAAGATAAAGGTCAAGCAAAACGATATCGGGATTACACCATCTAAAATTTTCCACCGCATCTTCTGCATTTTCAACACGGAAAACATGGTGTCCTGCCAGGGAAAGACCATTTGAAATCAGTTCTTTCAAATAGGGCTGATCATCTATAATCAGGATGTTGGCCACCATTAATCTCCTGTTTTTTAGGTTGACTTTCTGCATCCCCGTTTTGTGATAACGGTGATGAGATTTATGCCAGTCTATGGATCAAATATTAGTTTTTTGGGGGATTTTTGTCCATCAGGAGAAACACCATTTTAAAATACTTTATTTCGGAGGTTGTTTCATGAAATTTTGTGAGAGGGAAAACAGTGGTGGGCATAAAGAGGATCAGGCAAAACCAATATATGGTAATCGTATCTATTCAACATACCATAATATGTGTTTTTAACACGATAGAGTAAAAAAGCGTCTAAGAAATATCTTAGAATTCAATAAGCCCTTTCTTAACGGCGATCTTGGTGAGTTGGGCAATGGAGGACACCTCCAGTTTATGCATGATATTGTACTTATGGGTCTCTATGGTCTTGGTGCTGATACAGAGACGTTCTGCAATCTCCTTCGGGGTTAAACCGTCCGCCAGAAGGGCAAAAACTTCTTTTTCGCGGACTGTCAGTTTTGTAATGCCGTTCTGCATTTCTCTGACTTCAGCCAGATCTCCCATGGTCAGCGCATCCAGTTGTTCCGAGAGGACCTTGCGCACGCCACTGGAGAAGTAGGTGCCCCCATACTTGACCACTTTTGCCGCCCGGATGACTTCTTTGATGGGTTCCCGCTTGAGAATATAGGCGCTTATGCCCAGCCTGAAAAGGGTTGTGATATATTCCCGGTCCGAATACATGGTATAGATCATCACCTGGATCTGCTCCTTCCATGTCTTGATCTCTTGTGTCGCATCTATCCCATTTATATTGGGCATGGAGATATCCATGATCACCAGGTCGGGCTTCAGGGATTTTACCATTTTGACAGCTTGAACTCCGTCTGAAGCCGTATCCACGATTTCAAAATCCGGTTCTTTTTCCAGCGCCCTGATGATTCCTTCCAAGACCACGGGGTGGTCGTCAGCAAGAAGGGTTTTTGTTTTGCCGCCGTGCGTTTTATCGGTACTCTTTTGTTCCATGATATTCATCTCCTGTACCCAATATACGGTTTCACTCAACCGGTGTCTCCACAGTCACCCGGGTTCCTTTTCCGAGCTGGGATTTGATGCGAAACTCACCGCCGATCTGGATTGCCCTCTCATGCATGATGATAAGGCCAAGCTTATCTTTTCCATTTTGTTTGGCAGATATTTTATCGTATTGGAAACCCGGGCCGTCGTCTTCTATGGTTATTGATAAAAATTGGTCATTTCTAATCAGGTTGACAACAATATTTTCTGCACGGGCATGCTTGAGGCAGTTTGTCACCGCCTCTTGAATGATCCGGTAAATAGCCAGGGCCTTTTCATCATCTATCTGCAAAAAATCCTCGTCTGTATGAAGATGAAAACTGACGTTGGAATTCTTTTTCATTTTATTCAACATGTTTCTGATGGCCGGAATCATCCCAAGGTTTTCCAAAATGTGCGGCCTGAGATTACCAGCCAGCCAGCTGACATAATCCATCGATTCCATGATGCTGCTTTGTATCTGGACTAGTGCATCTGTCTTGATGGGTGCATGTTCGCTTGCATCTATCAGATCATCTAGATCCATATTGAGTTTTGCCAATATTTGTCCGATATCATTATGAAGGGACTCGGCTATCGCCCGGCGTTCTTTTTCCAGGATCTCCACCAGTTTTTTGGATAAATATTTTCGGCGTTCCTGCGCTTTCAAAATTTTTTTATTCTGCAATTTCAGATCGGCCTCGAATTTCTTGCGCTTCTCGACCTCCATTCTCAATGCTTCATTCAGCTTTTCCAATTCAGTTGTGCGTTTTCGAGCCTGTTCCTCCAGTCCATCCCGGGATCTGCGCAAATCCGTTTCCATCTGCTTGCGCTCGGTGATGTCATGAAAGATACAATGGGTCTGCTGAAAATTGCCTTTTTTGTCCCTGCTTATCTTTCCGGTAAAAGAAAC
>JAABUB010000124.1 GCA_011389575.1 Desulfotignum sp.
CTGATGCAGGCGGCCGGCGGCTGCATCATCAACACCGCATCCCGGGCCGGCAAGGTGCCGCCGCTGTTCAACGGGGCCTATGCCGTGTCCAAGGCCGGGGTGATCATGATGACCAAGGTGATGGCCAGGGAACTGGCCGGCCTGAACATCCGGGTGAATGCCGTTTGTCCCGGCCAGATCAAAACCGACCTGGAACAATGGCGGTTCGGCCTGGAGGCCCAATTTTTCAATACCACCATCGAAGAACAGGAGGCAAAAATGTGCCAGACCATCCCGATGGGCCGGATCGGCGACCCGAAAGAGGTGGCGGACCTTGTGGCATTCCTGGCTTCGGACCAGTCCTCCTATGTGACCGGCCAGGCCATCAATATCTGCGGCGGACAAATCATGGAACTGTAAATACACACACCAACCATCCTTGAAAGGAGACTTGCCCATGACAACCATCACCGGTGCCCAGCTGGCGGCCCAGGCGTTGATCGACCGAAAAATTCCGTATATCTTTTCTTTGAGCGGGGGTCATATCACCCCCATATACCAGCATCTGGAAAACTCAACAGTCCGGATATTCGACACCCGGCATGAACAGGCTGCCCTGTTCATGGCCGAGGCCTGGGCAAAGCTGTCCCGGACCCCGGGCGTGGCCATGGTTACAGCCGGACCCGGGTTCACCAATGCCCTGACCGGAGTGGCCAGTGCCCATTTCTCCAACACCCCCCTGGTGCTGATCGCCGGATGCGTAGGCCTGGACAACAAGGAGCGGCTGGATCTCCAGGATATGCCCCAGGAAGAGGTGATCAAACCCATGGTCAAAAAAGTCCTGGTCTGCCGGAAACCCGACCGGGTGGCTGAATACATGGATATGGCCTTCCGGACCGCGCAGGCCGGACGGCCCGGCCCGGTATATCTGGAGATTCCCATCGATGTACTCAATACCCCGGTGGACCCCGGGTCTGTCAGACAGATCAACACCCGGGTCGTATCCCGGCCGGCTGACCCGGAAAAGGCGGATGCACTGATCAATATGATCCAGCAAGCGGAAAAACCGGTGGTCATTGCGGGCACCGGTGCCTGGCAGGCCGATGCCGGAGAGATCCTGACCCGATTCATGGAACAGACCGGCATCCCGGTGTTCACCTCTTTGTCTGCCAGGGGACTGGTGCCGGACAGCCACCCCCTTTGCTTTGAAGGCGCTGTGGCAGTCCGGCCAGGGGCCTGTTTTGCCGCCTATCTGGAAACCGACCTGGTCATCATCCTGGGGACCCGGATCTCTTTGTATTACCTGTTCGGAGATATTTTCAACCCGGCAGCCCGGATCGCCCAGGTGGATATCGAAGCCGAAGAAATCGGCCGCAACCGCAGTGTGGACCTGCCCGTAGTCAGTGATGTGCACGCCTTCCTGACCCGGTGTCATGCACAGATTAATAAAAAAGGACTGTCTTCTTCCCTGGTGTCCCGGTTCACTCCCTGGGTGGAAAAACTCCACCAGGCCCATGCCGAGGGCAAAGCCCCGTCCATAAAGGACTGGGAATCGGATCATATCCCCGTCCATCCGTTGCGCCTGGCAAAAGAGATCGATAATTTTATGACCCTTGACACGGATGTGGTGGTGGCGGACGGGGGAGACACCACCACCTGGATGGGCATGACCCGGACCCTGAACCAGCCGGGCCGGTATCTGGATTACGGTATTTTCGGCTCCCTTGCCGTGGGCCTGCCCTATGCCAATGCTGCAAAACTCTGCTATCCGGACAGCCGGGTCCTGCTGGTCACCGGAGACGGTTCCGTGGGATTCAACTTCATGGAGTTTGAAACCGCCATCCGCAAGAACCTGCCCATTGTGGTGGTGATCGCCAATGACCTGGGCTGGGGCATGATCCGCCACAGCCAGGAGCTGCGCATCGGCCATGCCATCGAAGACGGTACCTGGATCGGCCGCGTGGATTATCACAAAATGGTGGAAGCCATCGGCGGCAAAGGGTTTCTGGTGGAGGACCCAAAAGATATCCGGCCTGCTCTGGAAGGTGCGTTCGCCTCTGGCAAAGTGTGCTGCATCAACGTGATGACCGATACCACCACGGTGAGCCCGGCCAGCAACATGCTGGCCAATGTGGGGGCCTACAAGGCCTGACCCTGCCGGCGCACCTTATTTTACGGCCCGGGCAGACAATTTACAGCCCGGGCCGACAATACATTCGGTAACCTGAACCCGGAGGAGATGTCATGGACCCTGTCATGGTGGACCTGGCCCACCTGAATTTCAATCCCACAGGGATTGCCATTCTCAACGGCGCCATCGGACTGATGATGCTGGGGGTGGCTCTGGAACTGAAAGTCGCTGATTTCAAACGTATCATCACCAGCCCCAAAGCCCCGATGATCGGACTGTTCGCCCAGTTCATCCTGCTGCCGGCATTCACTTTTCTGCTGGTGATGCTGATCCGGCCCCATCCCTCCATCGCCCTGGGCATGATGCTGGTGGCAGCCTGTCCCGGCGGCAACCTGTCCAACATCATCACCTACCTGGCCAAGGGCAACTGTGCCGTGTCCATCAGCATGACAGCCGTGTCCACCATGGCGGCCATCTTCATGACCCCGCTGAACATCTCTTTGTGGGGCAGCCTGAATCCGGACACGCTCCCGATCCTGGCCCAGGTCCGGCTCAATCCTGTGGATGTGTTTGTCACGGTGTTCGTGATCCTGGGCATCCCTCTGAGTGTGGGCATGCTGCTGGGCCGGTTCATGCCGGATCTGGCAGAAAAAATCAGAAAACCCTTCAAAATCTTTTCCCTGGTGTTCTTCATGGTTATTGTGGCCGGTGCCCTGGCTGCCAACTGGCAGCATTTCATCACTTATGTGGGTCTGGTCATGGTGGCGGTATTCATTCACAATGCCCTGGCCCTGAACATCGGGTACTGGTCCGGCCGGATCTTGGGCCTGCCCGCAAAAGACTGCCGGGCCGTGAGCATCGAAGTGGGCATCCAGAACTCGGCCCTGGGCCTGGTGCTGGTGTTCAACTTCTTCCATGGCCTGGGGGGTATGGCCGTGCTGGTGGCCTGGTGGGGAATCTGGCATATATTGGCCGGTCTGGCTGCAGCCTTTATCTTTACCCGGTTCCCGCTGCCGGCAGAGGAAGTTGAAAATGACACCGTCTCCTGCATTTAAAGACAAGGTGGCGGTCATCACCGGAGGGGCCAGCGGCATCGGCCTGGCAACCGCCCGGGAGTTCGCCCGGCGGGGTGCTTCCATTGCCGTGCTGGACATGGACCGCAAGGCCATGGCCACCCTGGATGAGCAGATTCCGGGACCGTTGCTGTCGATTCCCTGTGATATCACCGATCCCACGGCGGTCCAGGCGACCATGGATACCATCATCAGCCATTACGGCCGGATGGACCTGCTGTTCAACAATGCCGGCATCACCCAGCGGGGATTGTTCCGGAACACGGACCTGTCCGTATACAGGCAGGTCATGGAGGTCAATTTTTTCGGATCTTTGTACTGCACCAAGGCGGCCCTGCCCGCACTGATCCGGAATAAAGGAACCATCATCGTCAATGAATCCATTGCCGGCATAGCCCCGCTGGTGGGCCGTACCGGGTACAGCGCCAGCAAACACGCCCTGCATGGTTTGTTCACCTCTTTGCGCTGTGAACTGCGGGACACCGGCGTTCATGTCATGGTGGTGTGTCCCGGTTTCATCCGCACCAATCTTCAAAAACGGGCCCTGGGACCGGACGGGGCCATTGCCTCTCACCCGCAGACCCGGGTCGGATCTGAAGATACCGCCGATCATGTGGCGAAACAGATTGCTTCAGGGATTCTCAAAAAGAAATCCATCCTGGTGCTCACCCCCATGGGCCGGCTGGGGCATTACATTCACCGGCTTTCGCCAAATTTATATGAAAAACTAATGACACGACAGTTCAAAGCGGAACTGAAAGGAGACAAATGATGACAAAACTGAAAATGACCCCCAGCGAAGCTCTGGTGGAAACCCTGGTGGCTGAAGGGGTGGACACGGTGTTCGGCATAGTGGGGTCCGCATATATGGATGCGCTGGATCTGTTTCCGGCCGCAGGTATCAGGTTTGTGCCGGTGGCCCATGAACAGGCAGCCTGTCATGCGGCCGACGGCCTGGCAAGGGTCACGGGACGTCCCCAGGTGTGTATTGCCCAGAACGGGCCCGGTGCCGCCAACTTTGTATCCGCCCTGACCGCCGCATACTGGGCCCATTCCCCGGTGGTGGCCATTGCCCCGGAAACCGGGTCCATGGGCATGGGCACAGGCGGGTTCCAGGAACTGGATCAGATGGCCATGTTTGAAAAACAGACCGTTTTCCAGGTGCGGGTAACCGCGCCCCCGCGGATGGCGGAACTGACCAGGAGGTGCTTTTACATGGCCAAGCTGGAAAACGGCCCCACCCACCTGAACATTCCCAGAGATTTTTTTTACGGCACCTGCGAAGACGAGATCTACAAAACCCTGGAGATCAGCGTGGGCTCCGGGGACCGGACCGCTCTGGACGAAGCGGCCCGCCTTTTGTCAAAAGCCCGGTATCCGGTGATTTTGTCCGGGGGCGGGGTCAGCCAGGGCAATGCCCTGGATCCTGTGATTGCCCTGGCCGAATACCTGACCGCGCCCGTGGTCAACTCCTATCTGCACAATGACACCTTTCCCGGAGATCATTCCCTGGCCTGCGGCCCCATCGGGTACTGCGGTTCCAAGGCAGCCATGCGCGTGATCAAAAAAGCGGATGTGGTCCTGGCCCTGGGGTGCCGGCTGGGACCCTTCGGCACCCTGCCCCAGTATGACATGGATTACTGGCCGGAACAGGCCCGCATCATCCAGGTGGATGCCAACCCCCGGGTGCTGGGGCTTTCCCGGCGGGTGGACGTGGCCAGCCAGGCTGATGCCCGGGCCTATGCCCAAGACCTTCTGGCCTGGATCAAAACCCTTGATCCGGACCGGCAGCCCGACCTGTCCCGGCTGGCAGATGTTGAAAAAGAACGGGAGAAATGGGAAACCGAACTGGAGAGGTGGTCTGCTTCTTCCGAAACCCCCATGCATCCCAGGCGGTTTCTCAGGGAACTGACCCGGGCCATGCCCAAAGGATCCATTGTCACCACGGACATCGGCAACAATTCATCCATGTGCAACGCCTATCTGAAATTCAGCGGCATCCGGCAGCATCTTTCCGCCTTGAGCTGGGGCAACTGCGGGTTTGCCTATGGCGCGGCCATGGGGGCCAAGCTGGGCTGCCCGGATGTGCCGGTATTCGCCTTCCAGGGGGACGGGGCATATGGCATTTCCGGCATTGCCGAGGTGATGACCGCGGTCAGGGAAAACATCCCGGTCATTGCGGTGGTGGCCAACAATTTCGAATGGGGTGCGGAAAAGAAAAACCAGATTGACTATTACGACAACCGGTTTGTGGGATCCAATCTTCCGGACAACCCTGATTTTGCCAAACTGGCACAAGACATGGGCGCCAAAGGATACAAGGTCACCGATCACCGGGATGTCGCGGATGTGGTGCAGGATGCCGTGGCTTCCAAAAAACCCTGTGTCATCAACGCCGTAATCCAGGGCGGAGAAGCGGTCCTGGCGGAACCGTTTCGCAGGGATGCCCTGAAAAAACCGGTCCGGTATCTGGACAAATACCTGCATCTGAACGGGTAGTGATGCCATTTCCGGCGATGCCCTTCTCTTTGACTTGATGATTCAGGATGGTCTCCCATGGTTTTCACCAGGGCAATCGCATGTAGATGCAGCGCAACATAAAATTGACATAGCCTCCTGGGGGTGCCGTGTGGGTTTCACATTGCATTTTGGTCTGCTCTTTATTATTATTATTATGACAAATACCGTGAAATATTAAAGAGGAGAACAAATGCCGGATCAGACACCGAAAAAAAAACCAGGCAAAACAGGCTTTAACCATGCCGGCACTGCTTGATACAGAAACCATCGCATCCATCCGTGACCAGGCCGCAGACATTCTGGCCGATGTGGGCGTGGCTTTTGAAACAAACAGGGCCCGGGATCTGTTTAAAAAGCACGGGGCAGCTGTCCATGGAAAACAGGTTAAGATCCCGGCATCGCTTCTGGAACAGGCCCTGGACAGCCTGCCGGAACCCACAGAACCACCGGCGGAAAAAAAAAGAGTGGCAGCCGCCTCCCCCTTCGGCAATGCCCCCATGATACAAGATGACCGCACCGGACAGTTCCGGCGCGGCACCATAGAAGATGCCGTTAAAATGTACCAGCTGGCGGAAACATCTGATCTGTATGAATCCGCCAATCCCGGAGTGGCCGATCCGGAAGGAAACGACAGTGAGGATCCGTTTTTGGGTCAGATCGCCATAATGCTCAAATACTCGGACCTGCGGCCGACCATCGGGCTGCGGGCCACCCGGTCCAACACCAGGCACGGCAATGTCCGCTTCAGCGCAAAAAAAGCCATCCACCTGATCAAGGAGATCAGGCAAGCAGACACCCTGCCGGTGATGGGACAGAGCATCTGTCCCATGGCACCCCTGTCCTATGACGAAGAATGCCTGATGAACCTGGAGGTTCTGGTGGAAGAGGCACAGGACATCACCATCTCTCCGTGCACCCTCACCTTCATGACCGGACCGGAAAGCCTGATGGGCACTGTCATCCACGACATAGCCATTTCCCTGGCCGGGATTGTTTACGTGCAGCTTCTCAAACCGGGAACCAATGTGAACCTCAGCAGTTTTTCCACCATGACCGATCTGAAAACACTGCAGCCCTCCTACGGCAGCCCGGAATATCTTTATGCCCAGATCATGTTTTACGAGGTGTGCCGGCATTTGCAGATAAATTGCGTACTTTGCGGAGGCTTTTCCGACAGCCGGGAAAATGATTACCAGAGCGGGTTTGAATCCTGCATGACCGCACTGGTCCCTTTTTCCCTGACCCGGGTACAGGAAGTGTTCTGTTCTCCCGGGCATATGGCTTCCTTTGCAGGGGCGGGTTTTACCAAAATGATCCTGGATGAGGAGATGCTGATAAACTGCAACCGGATCCTGCAGGGGCTTGATCTTTCCATGGACCCGTCACTCAAGGACAAACTCAAAAAATCCCTTGATACCGGCAGTTTTCTGTCCATAGGATCAGCGGGTCTCTACAGAAAAGAACAGCGGGTCACCCGCATATTTGACAAAACCGGCATCCAGATGGCGCCGCCCGGGTCACAAAAAGGCCGGGTGGCAGAAAACGTATCCAGGGAAATTGAAAAGAGGTGTGCAGCCTATGTTCTTCCGGCCCGCTCCCGGGCCCAGAGAAACCTGCTGCAGAGATATCTGCCCACGCCCTGTAAATATTAGGCAGACTTGAAATGGACATACCATGTATCTGGCAAAAACAAGAAAACACCGGCAGATCACTTACCTGATCAGGGAATCGGTGCTGGAAGACGATGCTTCCGGTTTCCGGGAGATCTGCTCTTTAGGGCCGCTGCCCGGGGCATGGATCGACTATCCCGGCGGCAATGCCTGGCATGTAAGCCCGGAGCTGATCCACCGCATTTCCAA
>JAABUB010000125.1 GCA_011389575.1 Desulfotignum sp.
CCGGTGCCCCCTGGCCGAAAAGATCTGCAAAACAGTCCTACCCGAACTCCGGGAAGTTGGCACCGGCCACCAGGCAGCGTGCCATCTCATTGCATCCACATGATGCCAGGCTTCTTATGGAAAAAACAAATAAAGGATAAACCCGATGACAACCGTTGAAATCAATGCCGGCATCTGCGGCTTTGTTACAAATGTTTATGCCGAAAAAACAACCGGATACAAGGCTATCTTCAGACTGGAAAGCCAATGCCCCAACTGGCAGAAAGTAAATGACCTTCTCGGGGACAAAGAGATGGACCTGATGGCGGAACTGTTTAAAAACAAACAGACCGGGGCGGTCCATTCAACCATACTGGAAACCTCCTTAAAATCCATCCCCCATATTTCCTGCCCTGTCATATCCGGCATTCTCAAGGCCCTGGAAGTGAGTGCCGGACTGGCTTTGCCCAAGGATGCATCCATCTGTTTCAAAGAATAGCTCAGAAGGAATTTTCAACTGTTTAAAAGAAATAAAAATGAGCAAAGGCACCGGAACGGACAACGCATTATCACCCTGATATGGGCAAAACACAATGGTACCTCAGATCCATATTCGCTTAACGGGGTAACTCGGTCCCTTCGCTCATTATCCGGATATACTCTGCATATGAATAAAGGCGATTACGCTTCTGGCCGGTTATTTCTTTCACTATACCAAGCTGTTCAAGTTCACGCAGGCAGGCATTAACTGTAGCCGGTGAAAGCTGCGTTTTCTCCTGGACCCAATTGGGTGAAGCCATTGGGCGCTCGAGCATTGCCTTGTGAACGAGACGGGCTGAACCGGATATACGTTTCAGTCCGTTAATGCGCTGCCCATCTTCAGCAGACAGTTTCATCAGTTGCTGAGCGGCTTCAACAGCCTTTGTTGCTGTATGAATAACGGCATCGGCAAAAAAATCAAGCCAGGCTTCCCAGTCACCGGTCAGCCGTACTTCGTTCAGAAGTTCATAATACCGTTGTCGGTATGTTTTGAAATAAAGGCTGAGGTACAGCATCGGTTCCTTAAGGACTTTTTCAGAGCACAGCAACAGGGTTATTATCAGGCGACCGAGACGACCATTACCATCAAGGAACGGATGGATGGCTTCAAACTGGACATGCGCAAATGCAGCCTTGATCAGCACCGGGGTTTTTTCCGGCTGATCATGGAAAAACAGTTCCAGTTTCCCCATACATTCTTGAAGATATTCAGGAGGTGGCGGCACAAAAGCGGCATTACCAGGGCGACTTCCACCAATCCAGTTTTGACTTCTTCGAAACTCACCAGGGCCACTTTCTTTGCAACGACCTTTTGATAGCAATACACTATGAACCTCTTTGAGCAACCTGATCGAAAGAGGAAAATTCTCTCCAAGTCGCCTGAGACCATGATTAAGAGCTGCTGCATAGTTGCTTACCTCCTGCACATCATCTAAGGGAACTTCGGGTTGATGTTCGAATTCAAACTTCAGGAGGTCTGATAGCGATGATTGCATGCCCTCGATCATTGACGAGAGCACCGCTTCTTTGCGCACATACATATAAAGGAAAAGCGATGTATCTGGAAGCAGTACTGAGACACTGTCCAGGCGGCCAAGGGCCAACAGAGCCTGGTCAAATTTTTCCCTGAGTTCGGATGACCATTCAATGGGAGGTGCCGGTGGCAATGGGGCTGGAACGAATGCTTGCGCCTTTTCTCCAACTGTCGATATTTGGATATATTGGCCCTGCAGATCTCTGTTCATATTTTTATTTTAATTTTTGAATTAACCGATTTTTTATTTTAAGTTAAGGTTTAAAATAAAATAACGTCCCGCCGACAGATTGTCAAGGGACATTCCATAATTGACGCTGTTCGATCTGCATGCTGCCACCTGAAACCGCACAATCCCTGCAATGGCACATCGATTTTCTCACGGCCTGCCTTCCTGTTATCCGCATCTGGCAGATCCGGCACCGGAAAACAGACAGATCCGCGCCGACTGCATATCATGGCATATGACAAAAAATAGCTGTTTCATTGTATTGTACCAGCCTCTATTTCGGCCCGGACGGTACCCTGCTGGGCAAACACCGAAAATTCAAATCCCGGAGTTAAGCAGGAGCCGTGCATTGCCGATGGCACCGGCTGACAGGACAAGGTTGCGGGCCTTGTAGTTCACCTGCAGCCCTTTGCCGTCCAATCCGGATAACCGGATATCGCCCCCGGAGAGCACCTTGATCTGCATCACCTCGGTTTCCGGCACCAGGGTAAGGCCGTTTTCCAGTGCGTTTTTCAACACCGTTTCCGGTGTGCTCTGTTTGGAGCCCAGCCGGCAGCCGTTGAGGCATTCAATGCAGCAGTTTCCCTCTTCCAGGCGGCAATTGCTCTGGGCCCGGCGCAGGGGCGCGTTTTGAAATCCCAGCTTCTTGAATCCCCGGTCAAAAATTTTGGCGTTGTCATTTTGAAATTGTGAGGGAATTTCCTGGATTTCGATTTCAGATTCTGCGGCCTCGTACCAGGAGGCCATAGCGTCTGTGGCTAAATCGGAAATACCGGAAACCTGACAAATGCCAGGGGGAAGCGGCATCCGTGAAATACACTTTTATAGCGCAGATAATCTGTTCCAGGTATGGGTATTTTTCCTTTCCGGACAAACTCGAGGTCTGAGCAAGACTCTTTAAAGAACCATTTTAAAAGGTTTTCTGCCTTTAATTCTGTATACCGTGAAATCACGATCAATGGTTGCAATGCTGCTGATATTGAGCTGTTCCGCCAGATATACCAGGCAGGAGTCGGCAAAATCCATTGGCAGGTCACGGTATTTTTCCGTCAACGCTTTCAGTCTGTGAAAATCTTTGTTCTGGATATTGTGAATTTCAACTCCTCCCCGATTGATCCATTCCAGAAAATCGATCTGGGCATTCCGGTTGAAGTCCAATAGATGAAGCACCTCTGTTATGGAGGCGATCGTTGTGATGAGAGGATGTTTGTTTTCTTTCACAAACGCCACCGATGTGTGATGAAATCTATCAGACGAATCAAACAGGGCGGTTAAAGGGCCCGAATCAATCAGAATTTTTTTCATTCCCTTTTCGCCCGGATTTTTTCTTTTAAAATTGTTTTTCGGTCAACAGATAAATTTTTCAAACCACTTGAATATCTGCCAAACAATTCCCTACCTGATTCCCAGGCGGTATTGCTTTCCAGGCTTTCGAGATATGCAAGGATACTTTTGCGAATCAGATCAGATTTTGTCACACCCAGATTTCTGGCAGTGATACTTACCTCTCTTTCCAAATCCGAATCAAGTCTCAACGTAATCATATTAACACCTCCGTATTACAATATGTAATACAAAGGCCATGCTTTGTCAAGCAGGCATTTCGACGGAAGCTGGACCATTCAAAGTTTGCCAAATTTCCTGAAATGCGCAACGCGGTTTTCTGGAGAATAGACATTAGAACAAATTTGCCGTGTATTTTATCTTTTTTTTCTTGACAGATTGCTTGCTGTGACTGATGCTTTTCTGCATGATATACGGGAATGTCAACAAAGGGGATGCAGCCCCGGGAAAACAGGGATGACAGTATGAAACTGATTGCCGATAATCTGCGTATCACCAGGCCGGAGATCAGTCGTGCGTTGCAGCAGTTTGACCCGGAGCCGGTCCAGGCCCTGGTGAAAGCCTGCGAGGATCGGGGGGCCTGGGCCATCGATGTGAATACCGGGCCTCTGGGAAAACTGGCTGAACCGGGCATGAGGTTTTTCATTGACGCGGTGCAGGCAGTAACAGACCTGCCCCTGCTCATCGATACGGCCAATCCCGATGCCATGACAGCCGGGGTGAAGGCGGCCAAAAACCGGATCATTATCAACGGGTTCTCCCTGGAGCCCCGTAAACTGGAAAAGATTCTGCCCCTGGCCAGGGAATATGAAGCCGATATTGTGGGATTTTTGTTGTATCCGGACTCCGGGGTACCCAAGGATGCGGCCCAGCGTTTCGAGGTGGCCCTGGATCTGATGGCGGCGGCGGAATCTGCCGCCGTGGCAAAAGAGCAGGTGATCATCGATCCGGTGATTCCACCCCTGGCATGGACGGACGGGATTGTCCAGGCAAGGCATGTGCTGGAGGTGATCCGCACCCTGCCGGATCTGCTGGGGTTCCCGGTCCGGACCATCGGCGGCATCTCCAACCTGGGCACCAGCGCCCCGGACAAGGCCAGGCGCCTTTCTGTCGAGCAAAGCTATGTGGCCATGCTGGCTTCAGCCGGCCTGAATTTTGCCCTTCTGGATATCCTTAACCCGGATCTGATAAATGCTGCCCGGGTATCCGGCATCCTGGTAAAAGAAGATATTTTTTCCTGGGGCATGGTGCCTCACTCCGGCACAGTTTAAAAACGCCTCAACGATCTCAATGGGCTGCCAGCCTAAGAAAATTCAATTGAAAGCCAGGTACCTGAACAATGCATGCACGGCGTGGAACCAGGCGCCATAACAGTTCACCATTTTCTGAGTGTTACGTCTCCTTTTAATTGATTCTTTCCACGATGCTTGATGCTTCAAGCACATCACAGACAGGTTGTATTTCCGGCATATCCAGGTCCAGAGGACGGCCTTTGAGCGTATTCAGAAATCATAAGGTCATTATATTATAAAGCCCATTTAATAAAAGAATCAACCAAGGTGATGCACAGGGCCGCAAGGAACGTGGTAAAAAAATCCCTGATCCTGAAATCTTCGATCAACTTGTCTGTCGCCCACAGGAGCACCGCATTAATCACCAGTTTGAACAACCCGAAGGTGATGATCATAAAGGGCAGAGAAATCAGGATCAGCAGCCAGCCGAAAAGAAAATTGATCACACTGTAGACAACGGCAACAACGACAGCAGTTGCAAAACTTTTCATCCGGATACCGGGAATAATATTTGCGGTGAGAAAAACAGCGACACTCAGAATAAGCATGTTGGCCAGGGTGGACATAAAATTTCTCCTGTTTCATGGGGTATTCATGTTTTCAAACCTGTTCCGGCAACAGTACTGATAGTCTTACCAAAAATAATCGAAAACCGCCAGAAAGGGATTGCCGTTACCGCATATTTTGAATCCTTTGCCGCCCACATGGCAGAAGTGTCGGTGGACAAGAAGGACAGAATCAAGGTGCATATCGCCCAAAACAATCTCAAGGCGGGCGGTATCGGTGAACCGGTGTTCCCGTCAGTGGGACCTGCCGTGGCAAATACCGTTTTCAGGGCAACCGGGGTGCGCCTCAGGGAACTTGCCCTTTCAAACCGATCTGCTGGCATCATGACCCCGTAAAGGCCGGAGTCACCGACCGGAGTCACCGACCGGAAAACGCCAGCCTGGCCCCCAGCAGGGCATACAGAATGAGCACCACCCATGTCATCCCATGCTTTTGTTTTAATCCGGGACAAGAACAACTCTCAACTTTTTTCTTGCTTTAACCTCATTCAACCTGATACATTTACTATATCTTGTACCTGTATCAGGTTGAATGAGGTAACCATTGACAAAACAAGCAGCAGAACTCACCTATGCAGTCCGTTTCTCAGTTCTGACAAAATATTTCGGACAGCTTTGCCTTATTGTCGCTGCACTGACAGTAGTACCTCTGGTGGTTTCGCTGATCTGTGGTGAGATCCTTATAACTGTCAGGTATACCATTGTCCTTGTCGTGCTGACCGGACTTGGCGGCCTTCTCGGGCGCCTGCATGCTCCTGCAGAGGTCCAGGTCAATGAAGCCATGGTTATTGTGGCTTTCATGTTTTTATTTACGCCTCTTGTAATGACTTTTCCCGTGATGGGTGCAGGGCTGACCTTTCCTGACGCTCTCTTTGAGACCATCTCCGCAGCTACCACCACTGGTCTCAGCACTGTGAAGAACCTGCAGGATCAGGCGCAGACATTTCTTTTTGCCCGCGCCTGGATGCAATGGTACGGGGGGCTGGGTATCGTTGTTCTCACTGTCGCCCTGCTGTTTCGCCCAGGATCAAAGACCAAACAATTTGCTGTCACTGAGGCCAAAGAAGAAGACCTGGTAGGGGGAACAAAAGCCCACGCACGTCGGGTGCTTACTGTGTATACTTTTTTGAGCGTGACCGGATTCCTGCTCTTACTGGTGCTGGGAACCAGTCCTTTCAACGCAATGCTTTACTCTCTGGCAGCAGTCTCCACCGGCGGTTTCGCCCCTCATGATGCAAGCCTGGCAGCGTTAAGCGGTCCGTTTGTTCATTATTGCATTATTCTGATCTGTCTGACGGGGGCGGTGCCTTTACGTTTCTATCACAGGCTTTACAAAAAGGACTTACGACCCAACAGCGATACGCTGCAATTGCGATGGATTATTTATATGGGGGTTTTGGTAAGCCTGTTACTTGGCATTTCCATGGTAACAAATGGAACGCAATGGACGCAAGCGCTTCATCATGCCCCGGCTATTGCTTTTTCAGCCCAGACGACGGCAGGCTTTTCGACCATGGATCTTTCTCAGCTTTCAGCAGCATCCAAGCTTTTGTTGATTATGAACATGGCCATTGGTGGAGGAGTCGGCTCAACAGCAGGCGGCATAAAGATTTTGCGTCTTCTGATAGTCATACAACTTGTATGGATATTTCTCAGAAAGGCTTGTGCCAGCATGCACGCAGTGATCAAACCACGGTTGGCCGGCCGGCGCATGGAGGAAACCGA
>JAABUB010000126.1 GCA_011389575.1 Desulfotignum sp.
ATCCTCTTTTAAAATTTTATAACCATAACCATTGATTGAGACTCCCTGGTTTCCGGTATCCCCTTGTTCCGGCAGGACAGTCAGCTGGCCGGGAACAAAGGAACCCCAAAAACCTACAGCCTGCTTATCAACAGATTGTTCTGCAGGCTTTTTACGCCTGCTGTGTGAAGAGCTGCATTGGCAGCTGCCTCACGGGCCGCCCAGTCCGGAACAGAACCGGAAAGTTCCACCTCCCCGTCGGAAACAGACACTTCTATATCATCCGCATTTACAAGGGCCCGTGCTTCCAGAGAGGTGACAATATCTTCTGCTATTGCCTTGTCAAGCACCTCATCGGTGGGCGTAACCGCCACATGATTTTCAATGAAAATAACACCGGCTTCAGGCGCAACCAGGTTTTCAACAAAACTTCTTTTCCAGTAGGCATCCACCGAACCCCGCAGGGTCACCACGCCGGCATCCACTGTCACCTCCAGGTCCAGCACATCGATATCCGGGCTGCCGGCCAGTTTCATCAGGATATTTGATTTGACTTCCGCATCCGTGGGTACGCGAATCGAGGAAGGGTATTTGACCACCAGCAGGTTATCCACTTCAATTACACCCAGAATGGCCAGGGCATCGTCAGTGGCTGCGGATTTGCCAAGAAGCGTGGGTGCTTCACCGGTTAAAGTAACCCGGCCGTCATCCACTGTCACTTCAACTTTGGATGCATCCACACGGGTATCTCTGCTCAGTTCGTATACAACAGATTGTTTGATAAGTTCGTCTGTTCTCATGGTAATTTCTCCTTTTTTTACATTTTAAGGTTATCTGCCTGATATCAGATTGTTCTGCAAAAATCTTTTATGTTGTCTGCAGAAATCTGATTTGTGAAAACGCTTGCGACTTTCTGGTGATCCCTGCTTACACAGGACAAGCAGCTTTGACCATTTTGCGTCCACCACCTCCTGGATATTTTCGATAACCAATTATTTTTATACAATAATATCCCGATACCTGCTTATCCATCAGGCAAACACTGTATATTGAAGAATCCTGTCCTGTAGATGGGACAGTCTGGAAAAAATGCAGAATAAAATGCCTCCGGTTCATCCGGGCGAAATATTAAGGGAAGAGCTTGAAAGTTTGAATTTATCAGCCTGAGCTTTTGCAAAAAGCCTGGATGTGCCCACAAACAGGATTACTGAGATACTGAATGCCCCCCCGAAAGGAAGCGGAGGATGCCAATTTTCTATTCCATGTGTGCTTTGGCTGTTTGAAGCGCCAGGTCTTTATCCTTTGTAAACAGATGCCATTTCATTTCTGACGAATGAATGCCGGCCTTCTTGTCCTGGCCTCTGCTGTAATACCAGTGTCCAAATCGTTCGACCGTGGAAAAGGGATGATTTTCCGCACAAAAAAATCCGCAAGGTTTATCCTCTTCAAAAAAAAGAATTTCATTGGGATCATTATCATAAGAAATATCTGCCGGTAGTTTGATTTGCGACACATCAATTTTTTGTGCTGTTTTTTTATCCAGCCATGTTGAAATTTTCATTTTACTCACCCAATGACTTCTTTATCCGGCCGCTTTTTTCCTGGATCTTTCCTTCAATTTTCTCGATTTTGCCTTCGGTTTTCAGCTCAGGATTTCCGAATATTTTCCCAACCGTCTCTTTTACCTTTCCTTTGATTTTGTGCAGGGTACCTTCTGCATTATCCCGTGTGCTTGATTTCATGGTGTTTCTCCTGGTTGCTTTTTTTCTTAATGATGACAAAGTTTGTTTTTTCTTCCCATGATCAGAAGCCCGAAACCGCCTACCAAAGCGATGGTACCAATGGTGGGAGGTTTCGGGCTGGTTCGCTTATTTTACAATCAAACTGTTCTTAACAGATGTAACCCCTTTCACCTTTCGGGTGATTTCCTCAGCCCTGGCAGCGGCTTCAGCGGAATCCACAAAGCCGCTCAGCTGTACTTCTCCCTTGAACGTCTCCACATTGATCTGGAACATTTTCAGCATCGGGTCCTCCAGTATTGCCGCCTTCACCTTGGCGGTTATGACGGAGTTATCCACATATTCACCCGTGCTTTCCCGTGTTTTTGTTCCTGCACACCCTGCAATGAGGGCCGCCAGAAACAATACGACAACCAATTGTCTGAAAAGATTGATCTTGTTCATAATGACTCCTTTATATTATAAATTCATCGGATGGAGTTCAACACGCCGGTTCAATGAACGCCCCCTTTCTGTGCTGTTGGTAGCCGCCGGTTTGGATTGGCCGAATCCCTCAATGATCAGACGGTCTTCATCAATGCCCTTTTCCGTCAGATAGGTCTTCACAGCCTTGGCCCGCCTGATGGACAGCGCCTTATTGTATGCTTTGGTGCCGATATTGTCCGTATGACCCTGCACTTTGACAGTAACCTGGGGATGCGTTTTTAAAACGTCTGCAATCTCATCAAGATAATCAAAGGCCTCTGGTTTGATCTCGGATTCGTCGAAATCAAAATAGGCCTCATCCACCACCCAGATACCCTCGGTATTTGTCCCTTCCAATACAGCAGGCTCCGGGGCGGGCGGAGGTGTGACTTCCTTGGCTGCCGGTGCCGGAGCCTCGGGTTTTTCGGTCAAAAAAACGGTTTCAACAAAGCTGGCCATGCCGGCGTCCGTCAACAGGGTATCTGCATGGGAAACAAATCCGCACCCGCTGATACCGACGATTTCATCCATGAGGACGGCCCCTTTTTCATTGTTACCGACAAGGATGGGATAATAGCAGATTTCTGTGCCCGGCTGATCTTTCAGGGCCCGGGCTGCTTTCAGGGTAATGGGGGATTCTAAACTGAAGTCAGGCTGACCGTCACTGATGATAATCACAGCGGTTTTACCGGAAACAGCATTCAGTTCTTCCTGCCCGGAGGCGGTAAGAGCCGTATGCAGGGCACTTGTACCACCTGCTTCAGATATCTCTTTTAATTTTTCACCCAGGACATTTTCGGAATATTGTTCCATGCCGTAAAAAAGAACCGTGTTTTTGTCGGAAACTGCAGGGCTGTGCCCGAAGGACCGGAGAGCAACGTTCTGTCCCAGTTCCGGCAGGGTCTGATTTATGCGGTCGGCAATTTGGGTGGCCATCTCAAATTTTTTATTTCCCATGTATGGGTCGTCCATGGAACTGGATGCATCCAGAACAAGAACAAAATTATCAATGGAAGACTCATAATCGTTTGCGCTGAACGGGGCCAGGGTAAATGCGGGGAGGGTCTGAACCTCCTTTTGGGCATAACACCCCGACAGCAGAAAAGCGATGGCAAGGATAGCAATGAGTTTGATACTGAAAGATTTCATGAAAGGTCTCCTTTATAAATTTACGTTTTATGGGTTCACGGATGATGTATATCCGTGCGATGGATTCGTTCACAAACTGATATACTTCAATTAATGTGCCGGGACTTTTGAATCTGCTTTATTATTGTCATCCTGTTGACCGGCAGGGGTGTCGGGCCATAAAGAATGCGACATAAACGACATTGAAAAACAGGAAATTAGGTCATATTCAGCCCCTGGTCATATATGACCCAAGTTCCAGCACTTCCTGCACCTTGAGAAACGTCAAAGATGCCGGCCGTTAAGACAGGGATCGTCTATAAATATATCGCTCGCAGATTTTCCGGTAATGGTAGCCATAGATGGAAAGGGTGATGGCCATGGGCACCAGTTTTGGTTTTCGGATCAGGGTCCAGAAAATTAGATTCCAGTAATGAAACCGCTCTTTTCCGAAGACCCCGAGCCGGAAGCCTGCCCGGAAAAAGCAAAGAAACCGCTGAAAATCAATGGGAATAATGGTTTCAGGATCCTTGAGTTCCATTAACAAGGTCCTGATCCGACGGTAATAGTTTTTCGGGTGATATATCTGTTTCATGATGGATTGGTAGCCGTTAAACAGATTTTCCATGCCCATCTTGGGGATAATATTGGTGCTGCCGTCCACATTGTCCCCGGTAAAGGATTCCGTAACCCGGCTTTCCTGCTGAAGCCGGTCAAACAGCCGGGTTCCCGGAATGGCCTGGAGCATGCCCACCATGGCCGTGACAATGCCGCTTTTCTGGATAAAATCGATCTGGCGCTGGAAAATGGCAGGCCCGTCATTGTCGAATCCGACAATAAACCCGCCCATGACCTGCAGCCCGGAACGTTGGATGATACCCACGCTTTCCAGAAGATCCCTGTTTTTATTCTGGGTTTTATGACATTCGGCAAGACTGACCTCATCCGGTGATTCAATGCCGATAAACACGGAATCAAACCCGGCCTTTACCATCATGTCTAAAAGCTCCGGGTCATCGGCCAGATTGATGGAGGATTCCGTAAAAAATACACAGCCCTTTTTATCTTTGCGCCAGTCAATCAAAGCAGGGAGCAGATGCTTTTTCAAATACGCCTTATTGCCGATGAAATTATCATCCACAAAAAAGATACTGCCGCGCCAGCCCGCTGCATAAATATGGTCCAGCTCCAGGATGATCCGGTCGGCTTTTTTTAACCGGGGGATGTGGCCGAACAAGGCCGTCACATTGCAAAAATCGCAGTTAAAGGGACATCCCCTGGAAAACTGAAGGCTCATGGACGCATACCGTTTCCTGTTTAAAAGGTCCCACAGGGGCACCGGGGTATCATCGGGATCACAGAACCCTGGGGCCCGGTATATTTTTTTGGTCCGGCCCGTGCGAAGATCTGCCAAAAATTCAGGCAGGGTCAGTTCTGCTTCATCCAGCACCAGGTGGTCCACGGTTTTGAACGCTTCAGGCTCACAGGTAAAAAGCGGTCCGCCAGCCACAACCGTTACATCCAATGCTTTGCAGCGGTCAATGATCTGGCGGGCCGATGTGCGCTGCACCGCCATACCGCCGATAAACACCAGGTCGGCCCAACCAATATCCTTGTCCTTCAGACGTTCCACATTTGTATCCACGAGGCGTTTGTCCCATTGTTCCGGCAGCAGGGCCGCCACCGTGATCAATCCCAGCGGCGGAAAAGCAGCTTTTTTCCCAACAAAGCGTAAGGCATGGGTGAATGACCAGAAAGTTTCCGGAAATTCAGGATAAATTAACAATATCTTCATCATAGGGGCCTCCTTAGCCCCTGACAGCTTCAATGGCCAGAAGAATCATCCGGGTATCGCTTGGTTTCTGGTGGATTCTTCTTGCATTCAAATGCATGATCTTCGGGCCGATATCTTCAAAAAATGCGCCACCTCAAAATCATTATATAGGCCGCAATCTCCATTTGCCGGGCTTATTACTCATCAATCAGGAAACTCAAAATAGCCGGGGTTCAATGAAAATACGGCCAGGGTCAGATATTCCATGTTTGTATAAATATATGAATCAGGGAAAAACTGAAATCAGGGAAAACACCTATAAAAAAATGGAAAATCATGTATTATGATATTTTTGATATCACCCTTGAGAAGCGTATCTCGAACATCATCCAATTTGTTTGCATCATCTAACGAAAGAAACGGTGACCAGCCATTTTTGGTATAGTTGTATTCGACATCAACTTCAGGTACATAGTTGCCTTCATGAATCAATCTTTTATAGACACTGATTACGATATGGAAGAACCGGTCTCCAATGAATTCATCGGGGTTCAAAAAATAGCGATATAAAATTTATGACCACATTTCCATCCATTACAGGAAGCAACTTAATTCGTGCATTGCGCAAAATCGATCCTCCCTACCCAGATTAATTGACATATTGAACACCACTTTATACTGCAACTGGTGTCAAGATAAAAATACGGGCGAGCTTTGCAGCGGATTTTATATCACCCTTGAGAAGCGCATCTCGAACATCATCCAATTTGTTTGCATCATCTAACGAAAGAAACGGTGACCAGCCATTTTTGGTATAGTTGTATTCGACATCAACTTCAGCCACATAGTTCCCTTCATGAATCAATCTTTTATGTTTTTTGACTTGCATTTTTTCTTCTCCTGAAATCATTCGTCCACTTTACGGGATCAGGCCTGTAAGCCGTTACAATAACGGCAGGTGTTTTGGTGCCTTTGGAAACACCCCAAACCACATGGACGGGATTTTTTTCTGTCTCTTCATACCCATGGACGGATATCACCACCTCACTTTTTAACACAAGATTCTTTATTAGTTCAAGCATATCATTCATGTTGTAAAATTAACATAGGTATGCTGTTAAAGCAATTCTTCAATCAAAAAGCATTGGTTTCCGATCTGGTAGATTCTTCTTGCATTCAAATGCATGATTTTCGGGCCGATATCTTCAAGAAGAATGCGCCACCTCAAAATCATTGAATGCAAAATTTCGGGGCAGAACCTCTTCCAGCAATTGTCTGAGCTTGGGAATATCCCATTGCCCGTTGCCAAGGTCATAGATCAATGCACCTTCCGTGTTTTCCGGGGTGACGCAAAAATTTTCCACCTGTGTTGTCGATAACAGAAATACCAATCATCATAAATCCGCAGGTAACACAGCGCCCAGAGGAAATGTGCGCAGACCAAAGTTCCTGCTGCTTTTTTCCCTGTCCCAGCCAAGCGGAAGTGCCAGGAGGAAAGCCGC
>JAABUB010000127.1 GCA_011389575.1 Desulfotignum sp.
CGCAGCCAGGCCGAACCGGATGCAGTCTTTGGCCACGGTGAACTGGGCCTCGCTTTCATTGACATCCGGCGGCAGCACCTTGATATCATGGGACCGGCATTCATCCATATATTTAAGAACAGCATCAGAATTGCCCCGTTCACTGGTCATGAGCGCTGCTATGAATTCCAGGGTGAAATTGGCTTTCAGATAGGCGGTCTGATATGCAATCAATGCATAAGCAGCACTGTGGGACTTATTAAACCCGTATCCCCCGAATTTTTCCATGAGGTCAAACAGTTCTTGGGCCTTTCTGGGGTCATGGCTGTTTTTTGCAGCCCCTTCCAGAAACAGTTTTCTGTGGGCCTCCATCATGGCGGCAATTTTCTTGCCCATGGCCTTGCGCAGCCCGTCCGCATCAGCCATGGAATAATTGGCCAGAACACCTGCGATCTTCATGACCTGTTCCTGGTAGAGGATCACCCCGTAGGTTTCCTTGAGCACCGGTTCCAGTTCGTCAAACAGGTAGACCACCTCTTCTCTGCCGTGTTTTCTTTCCACATAGGTGCTTGCCATGCCGCTGTCCAGAGGACCCGGCCGGTACAGGGCCACCAGTGCCACGACATCGGAAAAAGTGGCCGGCTTCAGCCGCAGAATCAGGTCTTTCATGCCGGAACTCTCCAGCTGGAACACTCCTGTGGTATCGGCTTTCTGGAGCAGGGCAAAGGTGTTTTCATCGGCATAGTCCAGATTTTCCAGATCCGGCGGCTGTCTGCCCTGTTTTTCAATCAGGTCCATGCAGTTCTTGATAACGGTAAGGTTCCGCAACCCCAGAAAATCAAATTTTACCAGCCCCAGTTTTTCCACATAATTCATATCA
This sequence comes from Desulfotignum sp., assembly GCA_011389575.1. Classification (GTDB taxonomy): domain Bacteria; phylum Desulfobacterota; class Desulfobacteria; order Desulfobacterales; family Desulfobacteraceae; genus Desulfotignum. The sequence continues at coordinate 860 of JAABUB010000127.1, forward strand.
AACTGGGTGATGGTCTCCCCTTCCTTGCCCCGGAACAAGGGCAGGTACTGGTTAAGGGGTTTGTCCGACACCACAACACCGGCAGCATGGGTGGAGGCATGCCGGGGCAGTCCTTCCAGAAGCAGGGCAGTCTCCAGCATCTGGTTTTTTTCTTCGGAACCGGCACATTTTTCTTTAATAGCCGGTACTTCTGCCAATGCTTTTGTCAGATTTTTAGCGCCGTCCGGAATCAGCTTGGCAATTTCATCCACTTCAGACAAAGGCACTCCCAGTGCCCGTCCCACATCCCGGATCACGGCCTTGGCTTTGAGTTTTCCAAAGGTGATGATCTGGCACACATATTCAGGACCGCCGTACCGGTCAATGGTGTAATGGTAGACCTGGTCCCGGCCTTCAATACAAAAATCCACATCAATATCCGGCATGGAGATTCTGGAAGGGTTTAAAAACCGCTCAAAAATCAGGCCGTGTTCAATGGGATCCAGGGCAGTAATGTCCATAGCATAGGCAACCATGGACCCGGCAGCAGATCCCCTTCCAGGGCCCACCGGCACCCCTGTTTTTCTGGCATGGGCGATAAAATCCGCCACAATGAGAAAATAGCCTGGAAATCCCATATCCAGGATGATCTTGATTTCATAGGCAATACGGTCCCGGTATTCCTGTTCGTTGATGTCGGGATTCTGTTTTTTGATGCGGGCAAGTTTTTTTTCAAATCCGGCCATGGCCTTTTCCTGAAAAATCTGTGCCTCACTGCCTTCATCATCTGCCGCATACTTTGGAAAATGGTATGTTTTATCATCAAATTCCACATTGCACCGGGTCGCAACCTTTCGGGTGTTTTCAATGGCCCCGGCAAACTGACCTAAACTGTCTTTCATTTCTGCAGGGGATTTGAAATACAGCTGGTCAGAATCAAATTTAAACCGGTTCTGGTTGGTTACCGTATCACCGGTCTGGATGCACAGCAGGATATCATGGGCTTTTTTGTCTTCTTTGTTCAGATAGTGGCAGTCATTGGTGGCCACCATGGGAATGGACAGCCGGGCACTGATATCAGCAATGCCCTGGTTGACTTTGTGCTGGATCTGCATGCCGTTTTCCTGGACTTCCAGAAAAAAATTGTTTTCACCCAGTGTCTGCATATAAAATAGGGCTGCAGCATCAGCGCCTGCCATATCATTTTGGATTATGGCCTTGGGAATATCACCTTTCAGACAGGCAGACAACCCGATGAGTCCGGAAGCATGGGCAGCCAGCAGTTCTTTGTCAATCCTGGGTTTGTAATAAAAACCCTTGAGCTGGGCAACGGACACCAGTTTACACAGGTTGGCATATCCTTCCCGGTTTCTGGCAAGCAGCACCAGGTGGCTCAACCCCTTGTGATCCATCTGGGTTTTTTGGTTGACGGTCCTGGGGGCCACATACACCTCGCACCCCAGTATGGGCTTTATATCGGCCTTTCTGGCTTTTTCATAAAATTCAGCCGCGCCGAACATGGTGCCATGGTCGGTCATGGACACGGCATCCATACCGTATTCTTTGCATTTGCGCAAAAGCGGGTCCAGGCGGATGGCCCCGTCCAGCAGCGAATATTCTGTATGCAGATGCAGATGGTAAAACAAACAGGAAGGATCTGTCATGGGCGTCAGCTGCTTTCCACTCTATAGTTTGGGGCTTCCTTGGTGATCACCACATCATGGACATGGCTTTCCTTTAATCCGGCAGCAGTGATTTTTACAAAGTGTGCCTTCTGGTGCAGATCTTCAATGGTGGTGGCTCCCAGATAGCCCATGCCTGCCTTGAGACCGCCGATCATCTGAAAAATATTATCCCTGACAGTGCCCCGATAGGGGATACGGCCCACAATGCCTTCAGGCACCAATTCTTCCGCCTCTCTGGTGTCTTTCTGGTAATACCGGTCAGAAGAACCTTTTTTCATGGCTTCCACCGATCCCATCCCCCGGTAGGCCTTGTAGGACCGGCCCTGGTAGATGACGATCTCCCCGGGACTTTCCCGGGTGCCGGCCAGAAGACTTCCCAGCATTACAGAGTGGGCCCCGGCTGCCAGGGCTTTGGCAATGTCACCGGAAAATTTTATGCCGCCGTCGGCAATAATGGGAACTCCGGTCTTTCTGGAGATATCCTTGCAGTTCTGCACCGCTGTGAGCTGGGGTACCCCCACCCCTGCCACGATGCGGGTGGTGCAGATGGATCCCGGGCCGATACCGATCTTTACTGCATCCGCCCCTGCATCAATCAAAGCTTTTGCCCCGGTCTGTGTTGCCACGTTGCCGGCCACCACCTGAGAATCGGGAAAATCGTGCTTGATCTGCTTGACCGCATTAATGACATTTTTGGAATGGCCGTGGGAGGTATCGATAACCAGGGCATCGACACCGGCACGGATCAGGGCATCCACACGCTTCATCATATCAGATCCCACACCGATGGCAGCACCGGCCCGCAGCCGTCCAAAGGAATCTTTACAGGCATTGGGATATTTTTTTATTTTTTCAATGTCTTTTATGGTGATCAGCCCTGTGAGTTTTCCATCGGCATCCACCACCAGCAGCTTTTCAATACGGTGCTTGTGGAGCAGGATCTTGGATTCCTCCAAAGTGCATTTGTCTGTCACTGTCACCAGGTTTTCACTGGTCATCACATCCCTGGCCGGTTTTTCCAGCTGGGTTTCAAACCGCAGGTCCCGGTTGGTGACGATCCCCACCAGTTTTTCCCCTTCTGTTACAGGGATGCCGGAAATACGGTATTTGGCCATGATATTGAGCACTTCTGATATGGGCACATCCGGATGAATGGTCACCGGATCCACGATCATGCCGCTTTCCGACTTTTTGACCCGGTCCACTTCCGTAGCCTGGTCTTCTATCATCAGGTTCCTGTGGATAAACCCCATGCCCCCTGCCCTGGCCATGCTGATGGCGGTCAATGCCTCTGTCACGGTATCCATGGCTGCCGAGACAATGGGGACATTGAGTTCAAGTTCCCGGGTGAGCCGGGTTTTGACCGACACCTCGTCAGGAAGAATGGCGGAATAATCAGGAACCAGAAGGACATCATCAAAAGACAATCCTTCATCCGGTAATATTATGGACATAAAACGCCTCCAGAAAGGAAAAAAATGTTTATTAATACCATTCAGGACAGCCATTACGGAAATGGGAAACAGCCGGCCGGATTTGAAACCTCAAACCAGTATATAAACACGTACTCTTACCAAATTAAATCTTTTTAGGCAAGGTTTTGACATCAATCTGTGAGTTGATTTTTGAGCAGGCTGAGTATTACAGGAATTGCCGGCGGCATCCGGTTGCTGGAACTGGTTATATTGCGAATCATGGAAAAATGGCTGCCTTTTACCCGGGTTAACGGCACATGTTGAAGACTGACAGAATCCACAGATACCAGGCCATCACCCAAAAAATTTTTCACAGGTCCTTTTCCTGACCACGGACTGATAACGCCGGCTATCCCATGCATGGGTGTATCTTTCGGCAAAGGGCGCTGGTTCAATTGCCTTAAAAACCGGCTTTGGGGCAGAAGATCGATCCCGGCGGCACCGGTACCGTCCAGCAGACAGTGAAGCCAGTGCGTACCAGGTTTGAAAAGATGAAATATCTGATCTCTGATTTCCGTGAAAATTCTCAATCTGGCCATCTGGGTGCCATGGTTGGGTGTTCCCACCATGATGAACTGTCTGACAGCCGGTACATTCCGGTCAGTGGCAGCTTCAGGGTAATCATATGCAGGACAGGTGAGCATGTCCCTGACCACCAGCCCCCCCATGGAATGGGCCACAACAAAGACAGGCCGGGGATCCTTTGTTGCAAGAAGACGCATCTGCTCAAAGAAAAACCGGGTTGAGACTGCAATAGCCTGGTCATTGGGATAGGTCATGACCAGAACCTCGTATCCATTTTCTGTGAGGACCGGGGCCAGATTCTGCCAGATGACCCCTGGATCATCCAGACCATGGACCAGAATTACCCGACCTTTCCCTGAATTGCCTGAAGGTGTTTTGCTTTCTTTAAACGGCTTGATACCATATCTTTTTTCCAGTGCCTGTGCTGCTTCTGGAAACCGGTTTTTAGCTGCCTGGTGCAACCCATGCCGCATCCGGTGTTCCAGGGGCAGAAACATGGAGCGGCCGGCCTGAAAACAGATAAAACCGGCAACAATAAAACCCATGACTGTCAGCCATTTATGACGGGAAAACCACTTCATCAAGCCTGGCCTGTCATCTGTAAAACTGGTTGTGTTCCAAAAATCATTCAGGGCACAACCCACAAGGCAGTGTCTGAAACATGCGCAATTATCTGCCGGGATACAGATCCCATAAAAAAGGATTTATTGATCCCCCTTCTGCCGATAACCAGGGTGGTGAACTGATTTTTCTTTGCAAATTCCACCACAGTGTTGCCGATGCGCCGACTGCCCCCAAGGGTTTGGATCTCAATCCGGTCTTTTGATATTCCCATCTGTTCAAATTTTTTCATGGCCAGAGGATAAAATTTGTCCACACACGCCCGGTCTTTTTTTTCAATGATCTCCACAAACTCAGGGTCCGGGTTTTCATCCAGGTCAATCTCACAATAATTATGGGCCGTATTGGTGACATGCACCATTGTAATTTTGATATCTTTGTTTTCCGACATCATGAAACTCACATGGTCCACTGCCCGCAAAGAATCCTGTGATCCATCTATGGCCACCAGAATATTTTCAGGCTGGACATCTCCTTGTACCAGCCATACCGGCAGGGCCTGGGACCGTTCCAGTATGGCATCAGAAACACTGGCGTCAAAAAATTTCTGGATCCCTGCCACCCCCCGCCGGCCCACCACAATGGCATCCAGCATGTTTTTCTGGGCATACTCAATAACATCCTGGGCCAGTCCGAGTTCCCTGGGATGGGTGACAAGTTCAATGCGGTCTTCCAAAAAGCCTGCCTGTGTCATTTCTGATTTGAGGTCATGCAAAACCGCCATGGCATTCTCATTGTTTTTTTTTGTTATTTTTTTCAACTGTGCCCGCACATGCATGTCTCTTGCTGCTTCTTCCTTGAGATACAAAGAAACCGGGGGTTGTACATGAAAGAGCACACAATGTAAATCCGCAACAAAAGAGGATAAATTTACTGCATACCTGACAGCCATCAAAGAAGACCGTGATTGATCCACTGGTATGAGAAGCTTTTTTTCCATGTCCTGCTCCTTATTTTATGGTATGAAAAAATTCTAACAGTGTTTACACTCTGAATATAACATATGTCCGAAGATTTTACAGGTCACCTGTGTGGAAAATGCCGTGTTTTTTTAGTTGCCCGGGCCAGCACATATGATATGATGGGTTTTGCAACCAAATTTACAGGAAAACTGCAATGCTGCTTACAATCAATCCGGAAAATCCCCAGGAAAGACTTATTTCCCAAGTAGTGGATATACTGAAAAAAGGGGGGATTATCGCCTACCCGACAGACACCTTTTATGGTATCGGATGTGATATCATGAACAAAAAAGCCATTGAACAGGTGTATGCCATCAAACAGCGCAGCCAGTCCAAGCCCTTCAGTTTCATCTGTCCGGATCTCAAGGATATCGCCACCTATGCCAAGGTATCCAATGTTGCCTACCGGAATATGAA
>JAABUB010000013.1 GCA_011389575.1 Desulfotignum sp.
ATTTCGGTTTTGGGAAATCCTGTCCTGTTTGCGCATTTCATACTGGCGGATATGATTGGCTTTTTCCATGGATAGCGGAACCAGAGATTCTCCCATGAAAAACATCACGCCAACCAGCACCATACTGGCCGCAAGTGCGGGTTTGACCAGAAAATATACAGAAATACCGGAAGACTTTAGAGCAGTGAGTTCATTGTTCTTGTTCATCAGCCCGAATACGGTAATGGTGGCCAGCAAAATGGCGGCCGGGGTGAGCTGCACAAACATGAAGGGCAGCTTCAGCAACACATACCAGAAAGCCTGGGCCATGGATATATCGTATTTTAGAAATTTGTCCATGCGCGAAAGATAATCAATGACCACAAACAGCACCAGGATCACGGTCTGAATAATACCAAAAAATTTGGCAAATTCCTTTAGCCAGTATCTATGCAGACATGTCATGGTGCATCATTTTCCCAAAACGATTTTGCATCCGCAAAATCACCCTGGATACAGCCACAGGCATCTTTACAGGCTTTTCCCGGGCATTGCGTTTGAGCAGGTAAACACCGGCAGCACCCATAATCAGATTGGGCAGCCACATGCCCAAAACAGGGGGGAAATACCCTGTTTTCCCGGCCGACCACCCGGCTGCCAGAAAAAAATAATAGACCAGCAAAAAGAACACCCCCATACCAAAACCTGAAGACCTGCGCAAAGAAAGGGACTGGACCCCGAGGGGAAAGGCCAGAAGTCCCATGGCCAGACAGGCGAAGGGAACGGAAAATTTCTCATGCAGTACCATCAAAGCCTCACTCATCTCGGCATTGTCCCGGGTGCCGGTGCGAACAAACCCGATGAGATCTTTAATGTTTTGTTCATCCAGATCCTTTCTGATTCTGCTTGTTCCCTGGTGCATGGCAGCCAGATCGATATTGATATCATAATTGCCGAAATGGATGGTGGACACCGCTTTATCCCCCACATCCACCTGGTTGATCATTCCGTCATACAGACGTATGGTATACATATTGTCATTTTGCGAATGGATCACCCTGCCCCGGGGGGCCACAGATATCCGGGTCATTCCCTGAACAGTCCGGTCTTCAATAAAAACATCGGTAAGGTCCTTTGTTTTCATGTCCACCTGGGAAACATACATCATGATATCTTTGAGATGGGAATTGAACTGCCGTTCCTGGAGTGCCAGATCAATACTCGAACGGGCCATTTCAATGGTTTTATGTTTAATGGACAATTTGCCCCAGGCAACACCGAATATGGTTATCCACAAGGTGAGCACAGTTCCCAGAAGGCAGAAAACCAGCACCGGAGGCAGCAGCCGGTACAGGGACAGGCCGGCCCCTTTCAAGGCCACAATTTCATTTTCACCGGACATGCGCATGAATGTGAGGAGCACGGAAATCATTACAGACATGGGAATGGTGAACTCCAGGAAGCGGGGCAGGGTATAGACGACCATCATGAGAATTGCGGTAATGTCCGCATTATAGTTCACCACCAGATTGGTAATATCCGGGATCCGCGTCATCAGAAAGACAAAAGTCAGAAAAAAAAGGCTGATGCCAAAAGGCGGCAGAAATTCTTTAAAGATATATCGGTGTATTATATTTACAGGTATCATTTTTGATGAAAAATATAAGCTTGCACCCAAAGTGTCAAGCCACAAAACAAATACCGGTTTTCAGCCCTGCTGTTTCGTGATAAAAAGAAGTCATGAAATGCATCATCATTGCCGGCGGATCCCTAAATACCGGTGAAACCATACGCGACAGCAGTCAGCCTCCGGGTATGGACTGGAAAACAGGCTGGAAGCAGCGCCTTGATCACCTTCTGGCGACAGCAGACCTGATCATTGCTGCAGACAGCGGTGCCGGCCACCTGATGAAACTGAACCTTTTGCCCCACATCATCATCGGGGATCTGGATTCCATTGATCCCCCTGCCCTGGATTTTTTTAAAGAAAAGGGGATAAAAGTCCTTACTCATCCTGCCCGCAAAAACCAGACCGATACACAATTATGCATGGTCCACGCCCTGGAACAAGGGGCGGATGACATCACTTTTCTGGCTGCTGCCGGTACACGGCTCGATCACACCCTGGCCAATATTTTCCTGCTGGCAAATCTTGCAGATGCCGGCATCCAGGCCAGACTCGTGGATGCCCGGAATGAGATTCATCTGGTGCAGGGCCGGCTGGAACTTGCGGGAAATCCCGGTGATCTGCTTTCCCTTATCCCGGTATCCCGTAAGGTGGAAGGGGTTACCCTTCAGGGACTTGCCTACCCCCTTGAGAACCAGACCCTTTTCAGAGGCAGCTCCCTGGGAATAAGCAATTGTTTTAAAGGAAAAAAAGCGATAATATCGGTTCGCTCAGGAACCCTCATCGCTGCCAGGGCAGCGGACTGAGTCACACTGGCCATGGGCTTTTTCAGTCATTGTCCGATGCTGTGTCCTGCTGTTCCGGTTCTCCTTCACCCGGAGCAGCACCGCCTTTTTTGTCTGCACCCATGGTATGTGCGATCATAAATTCCTCCACCTTTTCCACTGAGGTGGAAACAATTACACGTTTGATTTTGATATCTTCAATAACATCCTGCATATAAGGATTGAGTACTTGCTTCAGGCGGGTTTTCTGGGCCTTTACCTTGTCAAAATCCTCAACATCACTGTGGATAAGAGAACTGAGAAACAAAATAGCCGCTTCTTTGGCTCTGGGATGAAACCGTGGGATCTGCTGGCCGGGCATCAATTCCTTGAGGACCAGTGCCATGCTCAGGCAAAGATAGCGGTCAGGTGTGCCTGAACTGATTTTGTTCAAATTCACCGCAATAGGAGGCATGGGTATTGTCACTGCGGTGTTTTCAGGTTTTTCACCGGGTTTGCGGGCACCGGTCTTTTTCCATTCCGCCACCCGTCCGGTTTCTTCCTGCAGCAGCATGTGCTGGTCGGTAAGTTCCACAATGTCAAACATATAGGTGTGATTTCTGGCCCAGACATTTTCAATGGTGGATTCCATGACAGTAAAGATCAACTGCCCATCCTGCAGGTGCCAGGTCCCTTCTGCATCACCTTTGCTGGAAACAATTTTGGATGTTACATCAGCAATGCGCACCGAAGATTGCCAGATTCCCTTGGGATTGATGATCAGCAGAATATAGGCCCGGTTCCGAAACTGGGTCCAGTTGCCAAGCACCATTTCTTTGTCTGATGCGTCTTTACCGCCGCAACCGGCCATATAAACAAACATGCCGGCCAAAAAGAAGGCTGCCAGCCTTTTCCACACGTATCGCGCCATCAGAGAAACCCAACCATTACCAAATTTTTGCAGATATTCATTAATCAAGGCTATCATGAAGCCCGGCAGGGGTCAACAAAGCACATCTGAAATTTTCATCTTAGGCTTCATAAACGCAAAAAGGCACCCCATAAATTCAAGGGGCACCTTTTTTAAAAAAAATCAGTACCGGCAATCAGTCTTCGCAGGAGCCGCCGGAACCGCAGCTGCCGCAGCCAGATGCTCCCAGGTCCATATTGGAATCCAGGTGAAACCCCATACCTGTAAAATCAACCTTAATACGTTCAGCCTGTTGCATGAAGTCTTTGTCCACAACGAATCTGTGTCCATTCACGTCATAGGTATTATCCGAGTCTTTAGGCTCATCCAGAGCCATGGCAAGAGATGGTCCCCCTCAGCCGCCGGAATTGAGAAAAATCCGGATAGGAGTGGGTTCCTTTCCCTGGAAATACTCATCAATCTGCGTTTTGGCAGAATCTGTCAGTTCAATCATTTGTAAACTCTCCTTATGGTTTATTCGATTCAGGTAAAATAAGCCTGAATACTTTCATTTTAACCACGGCCTTTGTGCATGTCAATGTCATGGGTTCTGTTTTTCCCATAATTTTGCAAAATTAAAGGATGTAATACATTGCCAACCAGCCATGATTTGTTATAGCATATCCCTATGCAATTATCTGTACCTTTTATACCGGACACTGCCTATGCAGAAAGCCTGGCACAAAAAAAAGCTGACCTGGCATCTGTGTATTTCGGTCTTCCTGCCAGACCGGCTGCAGATGCCCGGGTGCAATCCAGGACAGTGGATTCTTTTTTATTTTCAAAAATTCTGGGCCGGCTGGCTGGCATTAAAGCATATTGCCTGCTTAATTCCCGGTTTATCCGGCCGGATTTGTATCTGGATGATATTTTTTTATCCCATACGCTGGACACCCTCCGGAAACTGGATGAAACTATCGGTATCCAGGGTATTGTTTTTTCAGACCTGTATTTTCTAAACGCTCTTTCCAGAACCGGCCATGAACTGATTCCAGAACTGGAGGCTGTCCCGGGCATCAATATGATGATCGACAATGCACCCAAAGCTTTTTTTCTTCTGGAGGCCATTGAAAAAACCCGGTTCAGGTTGCCGGGAAAACTGGTCCTGGACCGGTCTTTAAACCGGGATTTTCACTGCCTTGAAAAAACGGTCCAGGGCATCAGACAGGCATATCCCCAAATGGGCATTGAACTGATGGCCAATGAAGGCTGCCTGCTTCATTGCCCTTTTAAGCTCACCCATGATGCCCAGATCTCCTTATCCAATACAGGCCTGGTCCGGGAGCAAACCCACCGACTCAGCCGCACCCTCGGGTGTCACGACACCTTTTTTCATCATCCCCACCTGTTTTTACGTGCGCCTTTTATCCGGCCCGAAGACATGACCGCCTATGCCGGTCTTGCCGATACCATCAAGATCAGCGGCAGAACTTTGGGTCCGGATTTTCTGCACAAAGCATTTGAAGCCTACATTCAAAGATCTTTTGACGGCAATCTGCTGGAACTTATGGATGCCACCGGTTTTCTGGCTGACTTTTATTATATTGACAACAAAAAACTGGATCCGGATTTTCTCAATACCCTTGCAAATTGTGACAAATTTTGCAAAACATGCGGGATATGCCAGGATCTGTTCATGCATACAGCCAAAAAAAAGACCATAACCTTAAAGCCATACAAGGACATGCAATGAAAATACTTGTCACCGGTGGTGCCGGATATATCGGCAGCCATACCTGCGTGGAACTGTTACAGGAAGGATATGATGTGGCAGTGCTGGACAATTTGTGCAACAGTTCAAAGGAATCTTTGCACCGGGTGGAAAAGATCACTGGAAAATCTCTGGACTTTTTCCAGGCAGATCTGCTGGACAAAGAAGCGGTAACCCGGATTCTTTCCCGATACCGGGCTGATGCAGTGATCCATTTTGCCGGTCTCAAGGCTGTGGGTGAATCCGTAACCATGCCATTGACCTATTTTCACAACAACATCACAGGAACCCTCAACCTGTTGTCTGTAATGGCACAGTCAGGGCAAAAAAATATTGTATTTTCATCTTCGGCAACCGTATATGGTGATCCTGCAAGCCTCCCCATTACAGAGGACTTTCCTTTGTCCGCCACAAACCCCTATGGCAGAACCAAACTGATGATTGAAGAAATTCTTACAGATCTTTTTCAATCAGACCCGGAATGGAATATTGCCCTGCTGCGGTATTTCAATCCGGTGGGGGCCCATGCCAGCGGCCTGATCGGGGAAGATCCCCGGGGCATTCCCAACAACCTGGTGCCCTATATATCCCGGGTGGCCATAGGATCTCTGGACCGGCTCCAGGTGTTTGGCAATGATTATGGCACCCCGGACGGAACAGGGGTGCGGGACTTCATCCATGTGACCGACCTTGCATGCGGGCATATCAAAACCCTTCCAAAACTTTTTTCCAATCCCGGGATCGTTACCTACAATCTGGGAACAGGCAGGGGGTTTTCCGTACTTGAAATGGTAAAAGGTTTTCAGCGGGCCAGCGGCCATGCCATCCCTTATGACATTGTTCCCAGAAGACCCGGAGATATTGCCGCCTGCTGGGCAGATCCCTCCAAAGCCAAAAAAGAGCTTGGATGGGAAGCAATAAAAACCCTGGATGATATGTGCCAGGATACCTGGAAATGGCAGAAAAACAATCCCCTGGGATATGCAGACCTGTAAGCTTAAAAAACACTCAAAAAAACAAAGGGATTTTTCATGGCAGACTGCCTGATCCAATTGAAACAGACAGCCGGAACAACTGCTGAACAAAGCGACCGGGCGGATATTTCGGAAGGATCCAATTGAAACAGACAAACAGAACAACTTGCCTGGAGAAAGCCGGAGCGCTTGTGTTCAAAACCTGTACCATAAGATCCTGGATCACTGCCCCATGACCCGCCTGCACAGGCCGGTGGCCATCGGAGCCCGTCTCAAAAGCTGCCCTGAAATTCATACTTTGGGATTGCGTCCCAATTTTTACGATTATGATGCCGCACAAAGGCAGGCCCTGTTATCGGCTCGGCGGGTGCTCTATCCCACAGCCTATTATGCCGATCTTTTCCATACCATGGGAAAACCAACCTTTCCCAGTTTTCGCACCTATACCTTTGCCATGGATAAAATCCGGCAGACCGCCCTGTTCCAGATGCTTGACATCCCCCATCCCAGAACCCGGGTATTCTACGGACAAAAACAACAAAAAACCATTCTTGACTGGTTTTCCTTCCCTTTTATCGGCAAAATTCCCAGGGGTTCCGCCAGGGGAGAGGGAATATTTTTGATCCGGAATCAGGCAGATCTGGCAGAATATCTGGCACTAAAAGGCCCGGCCTATATCCAGGAATACCTGCCTGTGGACAAAGACATGCGCATCATTGTCATTGGCCGAAAAGTGGTACTGGCCTATTGGCGGGTTGCCCAAAAATTCGCATTTAAAACCAATGTGTTCCAGGGAGGCAGCATCAGTTTCGCGCCTTTGCCAACGCCTGCTCTGGACCTGGCCCTTTCCACGGCAAAGGCGTGCGGCTGGGATGATGTGGGTATTGATATACTGGCATCCGGCAGCCAGTACTTTGTGCTGGAAGGCAATATGAAATATGGTACCAAAGGATTTCAAAAAGCGGGAATAGATTATAAAAAACTGCTGTGTGATCTGATACTCACAAATAAAGTGTAATCCAAAACCTCATATCAGGCCTGCCTCTGCCTCATCTTCTTCCCATTCTGCCAGATATTTGTGAATGGCTGCATATTTGGATCCGGGCCGGGGCTTTAAAAGAACATATCCCATGGCATCCAGATTTTTTTCCAGAAGAACAAAAAAAGCGGCTGCCACCTGCTGTTTTTCATCCACCTGTGCCGGAAGCGTTTTGATCTGATCTGCCACTGCCTGTGTCAGATATCCTTCAGGTATGAAAAAATCACTCGCCATATGGTTCCATTCTTCCGGGAAATGGCGGATCTTCCAGGGAACCAGGTTTTCAGGGCGCAGGATGCGCTGATTGTCCGGATTAAATTCAGCAAGGACAAAGGCCATTTTTTTTTGGTTGAACTGCATCAATTCCTTGAGTACATCCTCTGCAGCATACCCGAAAATCCATTCTTCCGGTGCCAGGAGCACTGGTGGAAATTCAGCACTGGTCAAAGCAAATGCAAAGGGACCTTCTTTTTTCCAGAAGCGTTTGAAATCAGCTGCATGGGGCAGAATCTGTCTTACTACCTGCATGGTTATTTTCCTGGTATGGTTATTTCGTTGTTTCTGCTGTGGTTTTTTATAAATCCGGTTTCTTTTATAAATCAGATGGACCCCTTTTTTCAAGGAAAACCATTCATGCAAAAACTCGCAGGGTACAGTGGTGGATACGCTTTTTGCCGCAGCCGGTCCCATAGCAAAACAGCAAAGCCGTTCTGAAACAAAAATTTTGCTTGACCTGTTCCCGGTATTTTGTTAACCATCTCCTCTTATCATGGTTAACCAGACACAACATATGCGCAACAAAGTCCTGGAACTGCTGTACCGGGAAAAAGGAAGCACGATTTCCGGGGTAACCCTCAGTGCGTTAACCGGAATTTCCCGGGTGGCGGTGTGGAAACATATCACTGCCCTGAAAAAAGAGGGATTCACCATTGGATCCGGTCCCAAAGGCTATCACCTGATTGACCCCCGGGACCTGCTTTTGCCTTTCTGTTTTGATGACCCTTTGTCTGACAGCTTTGATATTCCCTTAAAAGACAGGATATTTTATTTTTCACAACTTGAAACCACCATGGACACAGCCAGGGAACTGGCCAGAAAAGGTGCCCCTCACATGGGCTGTGTGGTGGCGGAACACCAGACCCGGGGCAGGGGACGGCTCAACCGGCAATGGGAATCCGGCCGTGGCGGCCTGTGGTTTACGTTGATCCTGGTTCCGGACATCCCCCCACCCATGGCATACCTGTACAACTTTGCAGCTTCCCTGAGTCTGTCAAAGGCTCTGGAAACCCTTTTCAATCTCGATGTCCGGGTCAAATGGCCCAATGACCTGCTTTGGGAGGGCAGAAAACTTGTGGGCCTGTTGTCTGAAATTGAAACCCAGGCTGATATGATCCGATTCCTGCTGGTGGGCATCGGCATCAATGTGAACAATGACCCTGCATCTGAATCATTCAATGCCATATCCCTTCGGCAAATTCTGGGGCATCGTGTTTCCAGAAAACAAATTCTGGTCACATTTCTCAAAGAATTTCTCTTTCAGACGCAGGATATGGATCCTGCAAAAATCATGCAGGCATGGAAAAAACGTACTGCCACCATCGGTTCCAGGGTCAGGGTGCAAACCCATAAACAGACCGTCCAGGGCCTGGCCATGGATGTGGATGACACCGGCACTCTGCTTTTGAAAGATGACCACCAGCAGGTGCATAAAATCATTTACGGAGACTGCTTCCACACCTGAAAGATTGTAAGATATTGTTCACCTGGAAAAAAACCATAAAAGGAAAATACCATGCCCCAGGCATACCCTTTAAGACCCCTGGTTTACACCGCTTTGTTCGTTGCCCTCATTTCAGTGGGCGCCTTTATTGCCATCCCCATCGGGCCGGTACCCATTGTACTCCAGAACATGTTTGTCCTTCTGGCCGGCCTTATTCTGGGTCCGGCCCGGGGGCTTGCCTGTGTGGCAGTCTATCTGCTGGTGGGTCTGGCAGGTCTGCCGGTATTTGCCGGAGGCACCTCAGGTATCGGTAAGTTGTTCGGCCCCACCGGCGGGTACCTTCTGGGATATCTGCCGGCTGTTCTGGTCACCGGTGTCATATCCAGAACTTTGGGGGAAAAGCCAAGCAGTGATATCCTTGCCATGATTGCAGGCTCTGTGATCGTGTATGCTGCCGGCGTACCATGGCTGAAGATTGCCTTTTCCCTGTCCTGGGGCAAGGCTGTGGCAGCCGGCATGGTGCCTTTTCTTCTGGGAGATATTTTAAAAATAGCTGCCGGTGTCGTCATTGCCGGAAAAATCCGGCCTTTTGTCAAGATATAGATACCATGGGCCCCCCGATTCTGGAAATAAACCACCTGACCCATCAGTTCCCTTCCGGCGGGGGCATACACGATGTTTGTTTCCAGGTTTTTCCAAATGAATTTATCCTGCTGGCCGGTCCCAACGGGTGTGGAAAAACCACTTTGATCCGGCACCTTAATGCCCTGCTGATGCCTTCATCAGGGGATGTCCGGCTATACGGCAAGCCGGTGACATCAGACATCACCAAAACCCGCAAAGCCGTGGGCATGGTTTTCCAGGATGCCGACACCCAGATTGTGGGGGACACCGTATATGATGAAGTGGCATTCGGCCCGGAAAATATAAAAATGTCCCGGACTCTGATCCAGAAAAAAGTGACACGGACATTGGAACAACTGGACCTGTTTCACCTGAAAGACCGGAATCCCGCCTCCTTGTCCGGCGGGGAAAAACGGCGCCTGGCCATTGCCGGCATCCTGGTCATGGATCCTGAAATCATTGTGCTGGATGAGCCTTTTGCCAACCTGGATCATCCGTCATCCATGTCTTTGATCAAAACCATATGCCAATTGAATCAGGAAGGACAGACCATCATCATGGCCACCCATGACGTGGAAGAGGTTATCACCCGGGCCAACCGGATGCTTATCATGGACCGGCACGGCCGTCTGGCCCGGGACGGCACCCCCCCGGACCTGCTCAGATATCTGGCAGCCCATGGTATAAAAGAACCCTGTTTTTCCCGTATGGGATACAACTCACCCCCATGGCAGACATGAACATTTTCTCTTTTCGTTCAGGCAACACTGCCCTGCACTGCCTGGATGTCCGGTACAAGGCCGTCCTTGTCTGCATGGTAAGCCTGGCCCTTTTAAAATCCGGATTTGCCGGTTGTTTTGTCTGTTTTCTGGTCCTGTTCTGGCTGGTTTACGCCACAGGTATCTCCTTTGTGCACCTTGTGGGCCAGTTAAAATGGTTCATTGTGCTGCTGGCCGTCATGTTTGCCGTCAGAAGCCTGACCGTGCCCGGCACCCCGGCTTTTGGCTTTTGGGGCATTGTTGTCACCCGGGAAGGCATGACCCAGGGGGCACTTGTGTCCATGCGGTTTTTTCTGGTCATGATGACAGGGCTGCTCTTTTCTGCAACCACCCGGCCCGCAGATCTGAAAAGTGCTGCCCAGTGGTTTTTAAAACCCGTCCCTTTTGTTCCGGAAAAACGGGTGGCAATCATGATCAGCCTGGTTTTACGATTTTTGCCCCTGATCCTCACCCAGGGCAGACAGGTGTCAGATGCAGTGAATGCCCGGTGCGGCAATCTGAACAAAAACCCTGTCCGCCGTATCCGATATCTGGTCCTTCCTTTGCTCAAAAAAACCTTTCTGGCGGCAGACAGCCTGTGTCTTGCCATGGATGCCCGGTGTTACAGTGAAGACAGAACCGATCCTGTTTTTACTACAAGCGGAAAAGAGATGGTTTTCCTGATGTCAGGCTTGTGTTTGTGCCTGGTTATGGTTTTCCCGGCCCACCTGTTATCCCAAATAACATTTTGGTTAGAATTACAATTTTTGGTTGATCCGCCAATAAATTTATTGTACAGTTTAAAATACAATAAATATTCATTACTTTTGTGAATATAAATATTTCATAATATGATTATATCTCATAATTAATAAGCGAGCATATATGACCCAGCCTATGGATACTTTTTCCGGCTCTTCCATGTTCGATTTAAGGGGAAGGCAATCTGTCAGGGCGACCTTTAAATTGTCCCAGAACGCCATAGACGCCATAGGCCTGGTGTCGATACATATGGGCATCAAACAAAAGTCTTTGTTCGATCATATAATCGAGGATGTGGATGCTCTGGAAAATCTGGCCCAAACCATCCGCCTTCCACAATTCGAAAAAATTCCCAGAAGGCAGAAAACCTTTGTCATGAGCCGCAGAACAATTGATGCATTGCGCACCATCTCCCAGACCTATGATATGCCAAGGGATGCCCTGGTGGAATATGCAGTGAAAAAACTGGAGTCTGTTATTCACAATGAAAAAATCCGCCATGCCGAACGTAAGAAACTGGCGGCAGAAGTCATGGCACACTTTGAAAAAGGAGAGCAGGTATACCGGTCTGTGGTCAAAACCCTGGGCAAAGATGACCCCTTCTGCCGACACATGGCCAAAGCGGTCCACGCGGCCCGCAAAACAGCAGAAGATCTCCATGAATTTTTAAAAAAAAGCCAGGTTCTGGAAGACTTTTAACATAACACCCCAATGATTGACCCATGAGGAGGATGCATTGATAGACGTTCAAGATCTGACCAAGTATTACAATGATTTTTGCGCGGTGGACCATATAAGCCTGTCGGTTCAGCCTGGAGAAATTCTGGGACTGCTTGGTCCCAACGGAGCCGGAAAAACCACCACCCTTCGCATGCTTACCGGATATTTCAGGCCCACATCCGGCCGGATCTCAGTAAAAAACCTGGACATGCCCAAAGATACCCTGCGCATCAAGTCCCTTATGGGATATCTGCCGGAATCAGCCCCTTTGTACCACAATATGCTGGTATATGATTACCTGGTCTATGTGGCCAGAATCAAAGGCATCACTGATCCGGACAAACAGATGGAACGGTTCAAAATTCTGGCAGATCTTTGCGGGCTGTCCACTATCATGGACAAGCCCATCGCCACTTTGTCCAAAGGGCTTAAACAGCGGGTGGGGCTGGCCCATGCCATGATGACGGACCCGGAAATCCTGGTGCTTGACGAGCCCACATCCGGGCTGGACCCCAACCAGATTGCAGAAATCCGCACCATTATCCGGCAGATCGGAAAAGAAAAAACCATTGTATTTTCCACCCATATCCTCAGCGAGGCCGAAGCCACCTGTGACCGCATCGTTATTATCAACAACGGCAGGGTGGTAGCTGATGACACCACTGCCAATCTGAAACACAAAGGCATGCAGAACAGCTTTGTGCGCCTGACCCTGAAAGGCCCTGACCGGAAAACAGCACATGATTTTCTGACATCCATGGATCCTGCACTGGATATCAGGTCTGCAGAACCAAAAGAAGAGGGCCTGGTATGCTTTGAAATCCGCTCCCCGGACAACCGGGATGTGAGATCCGACATCTATCTGAAGATCAAACAAACCGACTGGATCATCCTGGAGCTTGCAAGAGAAACCCAGGCCCTTGAAAAAATATTCCAGCAACTGACCCGTCAGGAGGCCTAACCATGTCACAGATTAAAACCATTGCCATCAAAGAATTCAAAGACTATTTCATATCGCCCATCGCATATATTGTGATTGCTTTGTTCCTGATTGTTACCGGGTGGTTTTTCTTTTCCACGTTTTTTATTTTCGGCAGGGCTGATATGCGGGATTTTTTCTCTCTGCTGCCCATTGTTTTCTCATTTTTCATTCCTGCCGTTACCATGCGGCTGTTTGCTGAAGAAAGAAATGTAGGCTCTTATGAAACACTTTTAACCATGCCGGTTTCCTTTACCGATATTGCTTTGGGTAAATTTTTTGCCGCCACCTTGTTTGCTGCTGCCATGCTGGTGCCCACCCTGGCCTATCCTGTTTTCATCTCCTTTATCGGGGATATGGATCCCGGACCGGTTGCAGGAGGATACCTGGGAGCCTTGTTTCTGGCGGCTGCATATTGTGCCATGGGCTTGTTTGCATCGGCATTGACCCGAAACCAGATCATCGCTTTTATCATCGGGTGTGCCTTGTGTTTCACCCTGACCATCATCAACCGGATGCTGTTTTTCATGCCCCCCCAAATCGTGGCTGTCATCGAATACATCGGGGCCAGTTCCCATTTCACCAATTTTTCCAAAGGCATTCTCGATTCCCGGGACATCATCTACTTTATCAGCCTGGTATGTATTTTCATGTTCTCAACCTATATTGTCATGCAGGAAAAAAATTAAGGAGACACCATGGGACATCTGAAAGAACCCTATATCAAATTCATCCTCTATATTGCAGTAATAGTGCTGGTGAACATCGTGGGGCTGACCTTGTTTTTCAGGGCGGATCTCACCCGCAACCAGATTTTTTCTTTGTCTGAAGCCAGCAAAGAGGCAGTGGCCACCCTGTCCGAACCCTTGAGCGTCAAGGTTTTCTTTTCAAAAAACCTGCCTGCCCCCCATAACAACACGGAACGGTATCTGCGGGATCTTCTGGAAGAATATGCTGCCCGGGCCGGACGTCTGTTCAACTACAGCTTTTACAATGTATCTTCCGAAGAAGGAGATCTTTCTTCCCGGGCCGATGAGAACAGGGAGATGGCCAGAAGTTACGGCATTTCCCCCATTCAGATCCGGATAATGGAAAATGATGAGATCAAATTCAAAAATGCATTCATGGGCCTGGTGATCATCCACGGAGATCTCATTGAAAAAATAAATGCTGTCACATCCACTGACGGGCTCGAATACCAGTTGACAACCACCATCCAGAAACTCAACAACAAGGTATCTGCACTCTTACGTGTTAAAGATACCATCCAGGCCAAACTATACCTGTCTTCTTCTTTGTACACCATAGCGCCTCTTATCGGCCTGGACAATCTTCCGGAACTGGCACAAACCGTTAAAGACACCATTGCGGATATCAATGCCAGAAGTCGGGGCATACTGGCGTTTGAACACACCGATATTTCCGACAGACAGGCCCTGGACAGGATCGCTGAAAAACATGATATCATGGCCCTGTCCTGGCCGGCCATTGCCGAAGAAAACATCTCTGCCGGCCAGGGAGCGGCGGCTCTGGTTCTGGAATACAAAGACCAGTCTGCCAGCCTGCCCTTGATCACAGCCATGGAACTGCCCATCATCGGCACCACCTACCAGATGGCCGACCCGGTTGCCCTGAAAGAGGAAATCACCGGCATCATGGAAAAAATGATCGGCATCAACCAGGATATCGGGTTTCTGGCCAACCACGGCACCCACACCCTGGGGCCTGACCAGACGGCCATGATGCAGGGGCAACAGGGAGCCGGCATGCAGGTGTTCAACAACCTGTTATCAGACAGATACAACATCAAACAGATTCCCCTGGCAGAACAGGAAATTCCAGAAGGTCTCAACTGTCTGATAATTGCCAAACCCACAGAGCCGTTTTCCGACTATGAACTGTTCCAGATCGACCAGGCCCTGATGCAGGGCACCAACATTGCCTTTTTCGGTGATGCTTTCCAGGAAATAATGCCCCGGGGCGGCATGGGCATGCCCCAGTACATACCCATTGATACCGGACTGGAAAAGCTGCTGGCCCATTACGGCATATCCCTGACACCAGCCTATGTGCTGGACAAATCCGCTTATAAACACCAGCCCAGGGAAGGCGGGGAACAGGTTATCTATTTTGCCCCCCTGCTCAAGGAAAAATCCATCAACAACACCCCTGAATTCATGCACAATATCAAAGGGCTCATTGCCATGCAGGCATCTCCTGTGGAACTGGTAAAAGACAATATTGATGACTCCCGGGTTACCGCCACAAGACTGCTGCACACCTCCGAGGAATCCTGGCTCATGCAGGGCAGTATCAATCTCAACCCCATGTTCATCTCTCCCCCTGAATCCACTGAAGAGCTGCGCGCCTATGACCTGGCCTATATCCTGGAAGGCACCTTTACCAGCTATTTCAAGGACAAGCCCATACCCCGAAAAGAGGTAGGGGATACCGACACCATGGCTTCAGAAGATCAGGCAGATGCCCGGATAGATGAAGATGATCCGGCGGGAAATGATCCGACGGGAAAAGAGATCCAGCCGGACGAAAGCGGTTCTGCAATTCCCCCGGGGCTTGTGGCGGAAAACCGGCTCAAGGAAACTTCCAGTCCGGTAAAAATATTTATACTGGGGTGTTCCCAGATGCTCCAGGACAATATGCTGGATCCGGGAGGAAAAACCACCAATGCCACCTTCATTCTCAACACCATCGATCATCTCAACGGCAGAGATGACATAGCTGCCCTGCGCAGCAAACAACAGACGTTAAACCCCCTGGATCCCACCACCCCCTTTATGCGTGGTTTGATAAAATCCTTTACCATTGCGGGGTTACCGGTACTGGTCATCCTCTTTGGCCTCGGAGTATGGGCCGTTCGGAATGCAAAAAAGAAAAAAATTGCAAAAATCTTCAATTCATAAGGATGCAATTGTCATGAAAAAAGAATACCTGATTCTGATCCTTCTCATCGTTGCCCTGAGCGGTTATCTTATATTCAAAAATCAGGACCGCCGCCATTACACACTGCCTGATCCCCCAAAAATAAAGGCAGACCAAGTGGACCGGCTGGTTGTTGAAAAACCGGACCGCTCCATTGCATTTACCCGGAAAGACCAGGGCTGGGTGGTAACGGACAAAGCATATCCGGTTGATGATACAGCCATGAACCAGATGCTGGATGTCATCACAGGGCTGCGCCTCTCCGCTCTGGTATCGGAAAAACAGGATGTTGTCCGGTATGAGCTGGATAACAGCCATGGCATTGATGTCACAGCCTATGACCGGAACACGTCTCTTTTGTCATTCAAGATAGGAAAACCCGTCCCCACTTTCAACCACACCTTTGTCATGCTTGAAAACGACCCCAGTATATACCATGCCAAAGGCAGCTTCCGGCAGCATTTCAATAAAACCGTCAATGAATTCAGAGACAAGCAGGTCATGGATTTTACCGAAAAATCCATTACAGGCATAACCATCCAGGTTCAGGGAAAACAAACACACCTGACAGCCGGTGAACCCGGTTCCGATTCCCCGGATGAGAGCGAATCAGGCTTCAGATATAAAGACGGAAGTACACCTGATCCAAAAACAGTTTCCAATCTTTTGTCCACCCTGTCTGTGCTGACATGTGACCGGTTTTTAGAGGATAGTGACAAACAAAATCTGGAAATGGAATCCCCGGATCTGAAAATCACACTGGAAAACGCTACCCCCATTGTTTTGCAACTGTTTGACCTGGGGGAGGAAGGCCCGGTTTTTGCAACTTCCTCCATGAATGCATATGCCTTTGCCCTGGAAGACTATGTTGCCGAAGATATCCGCTCATGGGCTCATGAACTGGCCGGACTTACCTCAGAAAAGGAGGAAGAAGAAAAAGAGCCCGCTGTTCAGTGAAAGTGAAACAGATATTAAAACTTATATATCAACCCTATAAATGGATTGTGGTGGTCCCTTTCATGCTGGCCATCACCGTGGTCCTGGGACTGGTGTGTATAGCCACAGGGGCGGTTTTCACCCAGGATGCCGCCAATGTGACAGCTGTTTTATGGTCCAGACTTTCCTGTGCCATCATCCCGCTCCGCGTTGTTCTGACCGGAAAGAAAAATTTCACCCCCCAGAAGGCCTATGTGGTGGTGGCCAACCACCAGTCCATGGTGGATATCCCGGTGATCCACGGATTCATTGGGCTGCACATCAAATGGGTCATGAAACAGGAACTGCGCAGCATTCCCATTTTCGGGACGGCCTGCCATTATCTGGGCTGTATTTTCATTGACCGTTCCCACCGGGATGCTGCCATCAGATCCATTCACAGGGCAAGAAACCAGCTGTCGCCCAGGGCATCGGCCCTTTTTTTTGCTGAAGGCACCAGAAGCCGGGATGGACAGGTGCGCCCTTTTAAAAAAGGGGCTTTTGTCTTTGCCAGAGAAACAGGTCTTCCCATTCTGCCGGTCACCATTAAAAATTCATACCAGCTTCTGCCTCCTGACTCTCTGGATCTTGTTCCGGGAAAAGTAGAGGTCATTGTGCACCGGCCCGTATATGTACTGGCAGATGATCCGGACCGGATGGATGAGGTCATAGCATCTGTCCGGGCCACCATTGCCGGACCATTGCTGCAATAACATCTGCCCGATATTTTTACGACACTCTCTTAAAACATAGCAGCGTCCTTCCTTTCCAGTACCTTGACCTTACATCCACTTTCCACCACCTTTCATTTTTTCTGTAAAATCAATTTGATAAACTTATTATTCCAGGAATTTTTTAATTTTATTCTCACTTTTTTCTTGACTTATACCGCAGATTTCGCAAAAGTGTGTAAAAAGGTGGCGGAAAGTGGATGTCACACCCAAAACAAAGGCAGTAAATACGTGTTTCGATCAAGCTCTTTTCATACAATCGACCCAAAAGGCAGATTAATCATTCCGGCAAGATTCCGGAACGTCTTAAAGGCTGATGATGAATACGGGGCTGTGGTCTCCATCAAGGACGGATGTCTGTATGCTTTCACTTTCAGTGAATGGAAACAGCTGGAGAAAAAAATTCTGGCTGCCAAAAGTGCGGCCATGGAAAAATTCAAACGCTTTTTTCTGGGAAATGCCTGTCCCCTGAAATGTGACAAGCAGGACCGGATTTTACTTCCCCAGAGCCTGCGTACCTATGCCGGCATTGAAAAAGACATTGTTCTGGTCGGGGTATTGGACCGGTTTGAAATATGGGCCCGGGAAAGATGGGACCAGGAAAACCTGAAAATGGAGCAGGAACTTGAACAAGCGGAAGTAAGAGAGGAAATTGCTTCCCTGGGGCTGTAACCATGGGATTTGAGCATACGTCTGTCATGCCTGTCGAGGTATTTGCGTATCAGAATCTGAAACCAGGGGATGTTTGTGTGGACTGCACCCTGGGAGGTGCCGGCCATGCCGGAGCGACCATTGAAGCCATACTTCCCGGCGGCATTCTGGTAGGCATTGACCAGGACCATGAGGCCATTGCCAATGCAAAAAAGGTGTTACATCGATTTGCCAAAAACATTGTACTGGTGCATGACAATTTCGCCCGCCTTTCAAACATACTGCACCAGCATAATATCACCGGGGTTAATTCCATTGTCCTGGACCTGGGATTTTCACTGAACCAGATCACAAAAGCACGCCGGGGATTCAGTTTTAACCTGAATGAACCTTTGGATATGCGCATGGACATCAGAAACAACCTGACTGCTGAAACCATTGTCAACTCTTTTGGAGAAAAAGAGCTGGCAGACCTGTTCTTCAGGTTCGGTGAAGAAAAATTCTCCCGCAGGATTGCCCGGGCCATTGTCAGGAACAGACAGACTCACCCCATCGCAACCACACAGGACCTAACCCGCATCATTTGTGACACGGTCCCGAAAGGCCGGGCTGCTGCCCGAAAAATTCATCCTGCCACCCGGGTGTTTCAGGCCCTGCGCATTGCTGTCAACCAGGAACTGGAAAACCTTGCCCTCTTCATGAAGCAGGTCCCGGATCTGCTGGTAAAAGGAGGCCGGCTCTGTGTGCTCTGCTTTCACTCCCTGGAGGACCGTATTGTAAAACAACATTTGAAAGCCTTTGAAACCCGTTGCACCTGTCCCAAAGAACTGCCCCGATGTGTTTGTAACACCACACCAACCATGAAAGCTATTGTCAAAAAGCCGCTGATACCGACTTTTCGGGAAATGGAAGCCAACCCCATGGCCAGAAGTGCAAAACTCAGGGTTGCTGAAAGGATATAAGAGATGAACCAGAAACGCTCTGCCAGAAAACACGCCGGAACCGGGATAAAATGGCTGATACTCATATGTGTTTTGTTTGCAGAACTGCTGGTGCACACGTGGGTAAGGACCGAGAGCACCCAGACCATCCTGGATATATCTTCTGCCCAGTCCCGCTTGGCAGCGCTTTTGTCTTATCAAAAAGAACTGACCCTGGAACGGGACCGGCTCAGATCCGATGACCGCATTATCCGCATTGCCGGATCACAACTTAACATGACAAGTGATGTATTCAACCAGACCATCTACCTTAAGAAAGAAAACCTGTAATGGCTGATGATCGGCACATAAAAACGCGGGTGGTAGTGATCCAGGTATTTTTGGTGGGCACCCTGCTGCTGCTGGGGGCCAAATCCTTTGACATCCAGATTCTCAAGGCCGAAGTATATTCCCAGCGCGCGGAAAATGGATATTCCAGGCTTTTGACCATCAAAGGAGAAAGGGGACAGATTCTGGACCGGAACCTGAACAAACTGGGGAGCAGCCTGGATGCTATCACAATCATAGCTGATCCCCTGCGTATCGAAGCCCCTGTCAAAACCGCACGCATATTGTCCAAACTTCTCAAAACCGACACAAAAGAACTGGCACAAAAGTTTTCCACCGACAGAAGGTATGCCCTTTTGGCAGAAGCCATATCACCGGATATGGCCGAAGAAATCAAAAAATTGCACCTGCCCGGCATATATTTTAAAAAAAGCTTTAAACGCTTTTACCCCAACCGTGATCTGGCCGCCCAGGTTCTCGGATTCACCGGCAGAAACGATATCGGACGTGAAGGGCTCGAGTTCAAATACAATACCATTCTGGACGGCAAAGAGGTTGCCGTCTCAGTCAGAAAAGACGGTACAGGCCGGTTGCTGGACATTGATCAAAAAAAACAAGCTGAACTGCGGGGCAATACACTGGTACTTACCCTGGACAAAAAAATCCAGTTTCTGTCTGAAAAAACCCTGGAACAAACAATTAAACAACACCAGGCAAAATCCGGCCTGGCCCTGGTCATGCGACCGGCCACAGGAGAGATTTTGGCGATTGCCCATTATCCCCGATTCAACCCCAACAACTACCAGGAGTTCCACCAGAGCCTTTTCAGGAACCGGGCTGTTACAGATGCGTTCGAGCCGGGATCCACAATGAAAGTATTTACAGCGGCAGCTGCCCTGGACAAAGGATTTACCCCCACATCCATCTTTTTTTGTGAAAACGGCAAATACCGTATCGGCAGGTATGTAGTCAACGACACCCATCCCCATGACTGGCTTTCCATTAACCAGATAATCACCTATTCCAGCAATATCGGGGCTGTCAAAATATCTGAAACCATCGGCAGACAGACCCTGCATAATTGTCTTACCCGATTCGGGTTCGGCAGCAGAACCCAGGTGGAATGCCCCGGGGAAACCACCGGCACACTCACGCCGCCGAGCCGCTGGTCTGATATCGATGCCGGGGCCATCTCCTTTGGCCAGGGGATTTCCGTTTCCGCCATTCAGCTCATTTCCGCCATCAGCGCCATTGCCAACAACGGGCAGCTCATGAAACCCATGCTGGTCAAAAAAATAGTTTCCAATACCGGGAAAGATATCCAGGTCTTTTTTCCCACCCTGGTGCACCAGGTTATATCCCCCGGGACTGCATCCCAGATCAAGCACATGATGCGCCTGGCTGTCCAGGAAAAAGGCACCGGCACCAAAGCAGATTTAAACGGATATGCTGTATGCGGCAAAACCGGCACTGCCCAGAAAGTGGAAGCCGGTCAAAAACAGTATGCCAAAAACAAATATATGTCGGTTTTTGCCGGGTTTGCACCAAAAAAAAATCCCCAGCTGGCAATTCTGGTGGTGGTGGATGAACCCCGAAAAAAATATTACGGGGGAGATGTGGCCGCCCCTGCCTTTAAAACCATCATGGCCCGGTCCTGTAATTATCTGAACATTCCCCCTGTCACCGCAAGCCTGGTGGCAGCGGCGCCACCCAAAATGGCAACCGGCTTCCAAAAGGCAGCAGCACATGATCCTGACACAAAAAAACCACCCTTTTCCCCGGGAGATGCATTGTGAAGCTATCTTTTTTGCTCAAGAACATTGCCCGGGACCGGATACCGCATCAATCTGATATGGATATTTCAGGCATCCAGACCAGGGCCCAGGACATTTTGCCCGGACAACTGTTTCTGGCAATCAAGGGACATGCTGCAGACGGGCATGATTACATGGAAAAAGCCTTTGCCTGCGGTGCTGCTGCAGTGATTGCCCAGAAAAATCCCGGAAACCTGGGCCGGGTCATTCTGGTGCCGGATTCCCGAAAGGCGGCAGCTGCCATAGCGGCCCGATTTTACAACGAACCTTCCCGGGACATGATACTGGTGGGTATCACCGGGACCAACGGCAAAACCACCACCTCCTATGTGCTGGAAAGTATCTTTCTGGCTGCCGGATACAATTGCGGGGTCATAGGTACCATCAATATCCGGTACAACGGCAGAATTCTGGACAACCCCATTACCACACCTGATGCCATTGTACTGCAGAGTACCCTTTTTCAAATGAAACAGGCAGGGGTGACCCACGTCATCATGGAGGTTTCCTCTCACGGACTGGACCAGTTCCGGGTGGACAGCTGTCATTTTGATGCAGGAATCTTTACCAACCTGAGCCAGGACCATCTGGATTACCATTCGGACATGGAAACCTATTTTTTGTGCAAAAAACGGTTTTTTACAGAATTTTTAGGACTCTCAGGCAAAAATATTTCTGCTCCGGCTGTCATCAATGTGGATGATACATGGGGACGGAAACTGGCTGACAGTCTGGATTATCCGGTCATCCGGGTAAGCTGCAAAAAAAAGGCAGATGTTACAGCCAAAGATATCATTGACACCATCCAGGGAATCTGCGGCCGCATCTGTCTGAAAAATGATGGATTTTCCTTTGCCTCCGCCCTTACAGGGTTTTTCAATCTGGAAAACATCCTGTGTGCAGCCGGCGCAGCTTCTGGCCTGGGTGTTTCCCCCCGGCACATCCAGAAGGGAATTGACGTCTGCAAAGGGGTACCGGGCCGTCTGGAAAAGGTCGGTACCGCCATAAACCGGTATCTGTTCGTGGATTATGCCCACACCCCGGATGCCCTGGAATCCACCCTCAAAACCCTGAAGCAGCGGGCCCCCAAGCGGCTGATAACCGTATTCGGATGCGGTGGGGACAGGGACCGGTCCAAACGCCCCCTCATGGGAAAGATTGCCTGCCAATACAGTGATGTGGCCATTGTAACCTCAGACAATCCCAGAACCGAAAACCCGGAGCAGATTGTGGCAGATATCATGAAAGGGATCACAGCCGCCCCCCTTCCCGGCGCAGTATACAATGATCCCTGTGCAGCGATTGAAACACCTGCCAGCGGCGTTATCCAACAGGTAGACCGCAAAAAGGCCCTGCACACCGCTGTGATGATATCCCGGCCCGATGACATCATTCTGGCTGCGGGCAAAGGACATGAAACTTACCAGATAACCAACAGCGGCACTATTCATTTTGATGACAAAGAACAATTACAGGACGCGTGCAAAGCATTTGCCGACAGGTTCTCACCCATTGCCTGGGACCGCGCAGACCTGGAAGCTGCTCTTGGCTGCTTTCCGGTTATAGACACCCTGGATGCAGACACCGCTTTTGCAGGCATCAGCACTGATTCCCGGACCATTCAGACCAATGAGGTCTTTGTGGCCCTGGCAGGGGAAAATTTTGACGGCCATGATTATATACCGGATCTTGTAAACAAAAGCATCCAGGCATTTGTAGCCCGAACCGGGACATATCAGACCCTGGGGGACAGGATATGGGATCAGGCAAAAAAAACCGGAATCTTGCTGTTTGAAACCCGGGATACCCTGGCTGCATTCGGAAAGCTCGGTCGATTCCAGCGGCTGCGCTCAGGGGTGAAGGTGGTGGCCATCACAGGATCCAACGGCAAAACCACCACAAGAAAAATGGCCCGGAATATTTTTGAAACCACTTTTGACACCCTGGCCACCCAGAAAAACTTCAACAATGAAATCGGGGTGCCTGCAACCCTTTTATCCCTTTCTCGTGCCCACCAATGGGCAGTGGTGGAAATGGGCATGAACCAGGCAGGAGAAATGAAACGGCTGTCCGCCATTGCCTGCCCGGACATTGCCGTGGTCACCAATACATCCGGTGCCCATTTGGAAGGGTTGAAAACCCCTGACAATGTGGCCATTGCCAAAGCCCAGATATACGACCATGCACAAAAAAACAGCACTGCCATATTTTTTGGCGATGACCCCAGGGCACATATTCTGAAAACAGGGGCAAAAAACAATCCGGATATCACACAGATCCTCTCTTTTGGATCCTGTGAAACAGCCGATGTTTCTGCCACAAATATCCAGGTTTCTGAAAACCGGATCGGGTTTACGGCAAAAATCGATAATACCTCAGCCCGGTTTCATATCAACTCCCCGGCAAGGTTCATGGTCAACAATGCCCTGGCTGCCCTGGCTGCCGCATCAGCAGCCGGCATCGCCATTTGTGACATGCAGACCGGTCTGGCTGCCTTTGCCCCGGCAGCCGGCAGAATGGCTATCCGCTGCCTTGCCAACGGCACAAAGCTTATTGATGACACCTATAATGCCAATCCGGCCTCTGTGACCCAGGCCCTGAAAACGCTGTCAGCACAGGCTGCCGCCGTAAGTCAGGACCGAAAGTGCCGGACCATTGCCATACTCGGGGATATGCTGGAGCTGGGAGAGGCATCTGCATCCCTTCACTATGCCATGGGCAAAACAGCGGCACAACTGGACATCACCCAACTGTATCTGTATGGCCCCCACAGCAGCCATACCTGGCAAGGGGCCGTGGATAGCGGCATGGCCCGGAACCGGATATTTTCCGGCACCAAACAGGAAATTGCTCACCATGCTCTGGCCCATGCAGACCAAAACGACTGGGTTCTGGTCAAAGGGTCCAGGGGCATGGCCATGGAAACCATTATCCAGCAATGGGAGAGTCAGATGACTTCTGTATCCCAAAAAGATGAAAAGGCATAGCCCATGCTTTACGAATTCTTATACCCGTTGCATGACCAGTTCACCTTTTTGAACATTTTCCGGTATATCACCTTCAGGACCATTTACGGAGGATTGACCGCATTTGTGATCTGTTTTGTTCTGGGCCCCTTTGTGATCAGAAAACTGTCTGCCATGCAGATCGGTCAGGTCATCCAGACCGACGGTCCACAGACCCATCTGGGAAAGCAGGGCACTCCCACCATGGGCGGAATTTTAATTTTGTTTTCAGTGTTCATGGCAACAGTACTCTGGGGCAGTCTGTCCAATCACTATGTGGCCATCTTGTTGCTCACCATTCTCCTTTTCGGAGCCATCGGATTTGTAGATGATTACCTCATGCAGGTCAAAAAAAGAAACATGGGGTTCACTGCAAAAGGAAAATTTTCCATACAGGTAGCCTGCGGCCTGGTGATCAGTCTGCTCATCTTTCTGAGTCCGGATTTTGACACCACTTTGACCATACCGTTTTTCAAAGATTTTTCCCCGGATCTGGGTATCTGGTACATCCCTTTTGCCTGCCTTGTTATCGTGGGCACATCCAATGCCGTGAACCTCACCGACGGCCTGGACGGGCTGGCCATCGGTCCTTATATCGTGGCATCTGTCACCTATATGTTTTTTGCGTATGTGGCCGGTCATACCCAGTTTGCCCAGTATCTGCATGTGCGCCATATCATGTCGGCAGGGGAGCTTTCAGTGGTCTGCGGCATACTGGCAGGAGCAGGCCTGGGATTCTTATGGTTCAATGCCCACCCTGCCCAGATATTCATGGGGGATTCCGGATCCATCCCTTTAGGGGCCATTCTGGGTACCATTGCCGTGGTGGTCAAACAGGAGATTCTGCTGCTTATTGTGGGGGGACTGTTTGTCATAGAGGCATTATCGGTGATCATCCAGGTGGGGTATTTTAAAATTTCCAAGGGAAAACGCATCTTCAGAATGGCGCCCCTGCACCACCATTTTGAACTCAAAGGCTGGCACGAATCCAAGGTGATCGTCAGGTTCTGGATCATTTCCATTACTCTGGCCCTCATTTCACTGGGTACATTAAAAATAAGGTAAAATACATGCAGGTATCCCCAAAATCATACACTCTGGTTCTCGGCCTGGGAAGATCCGGTCTTTCCATATCCCGGTTTCTGGCTGCAAAGGGATACCCTATCAAGGCCACGGATATTGATCCTGCTGCAGAAAGGAATGCAAAAAAACTCAAACGCCTGGGAATTGACACCCAGATAGGGTTCCATGACCAGAACACTTTTAACCGGGCAGATGCCATTGTGGTAAGCCCAGGGATCCCTTTGGATATGCCTTTTTTGCAAAAAGCAGCATCCCTGGGTGTACCCCTTCTGGGTGACCTGGACATTTTTTGCAGGTATAACAGAACCCCCCTGGTGGCCATTACCGGCACCAATGGCAAAACCACTGTCACCACCCTGGTGCGGGATATGCTTTTCGCATCCGGCATATCCACCTTCATGGGAGGAAACATCGGAACCCCGCTGGTGGAGTATCTCATGAATCCGGAGCCGGTTCAGGTGGTGGTGGCGGAAATTTCCAGTTTTCAACTGGATCTGGCCCGGCACTTCACCCCTGAAATTGCGGTTCTGCTGAACCTGGCACCGGACCATCTGGACCGGTATGAAAGCATGACAGCCTATGCCCGGTCCAAATGGTCCATATTTAAAAACCAGACCCGAAAACATACAGCCATCATCAACGCCGGTATAACAGATACCTTTTGTGAAAGACCTGAATTGGCAGCCGGGGTGTATGAATTTTCTTCCAACCCTGACCGCACCATCATCCAGGGTGCCAAGATTGCAGACCAGGCCATCGACCTGATCCTGCCGGAAAAATTCACAGACCGGTCAGTACGGATTGACTACCGAAACCTGAAAGAACTGCCAGGCACCCACAATCTGGAAAATATTGCTGCAGCAGCCCTGGCAAGCCTGTGTGCAGGAGCTGTTCCCCGGGCAATTGCGACTGCTGTCACAACTTTCAAAGGACTGCCCCATCGCATGGCTTTTGTTACAAGTATTAAAGGTGTCAGCTTTTACAATGATTCCAAAGCCACCAATACAGATGCTGTTGTCCGGGCTCTGGAATGCTTTGAAAACAGGGTTGTCCTGATCCTCGGAGGCCGGAAAAAAGACACGGATTTCACCCTGCTTTTACCGGCAGTAAAAAACAAAGTGGGGCAGATTATTGCCATGGGTGAGGCTGCCCGGGATATTGTCCGGGTATTTTCCCGTGTGTGCAAAGTCACCTGCGTTACAGGAATGAAAGAAGCGGTAAAGACAGCGTTTGAGGCTGCCGGGCCCGCAGACGTGGTATTGCTCTCCCCTGCCTGTGCCAGTTTTGACATGTATGACAACTATGGGGCAAGAGGGGATGATTTCATTGCCTGTGTCACTGATCTGGAGCTGATATACCATGGGTGACCCCGGTCTCATGCATCCGATTTTCAGGGAAAAAACCCTGCTTTTTCCTGCACTGATTCTGTGCTGCATCGGCATTGTCATGGTCTATTCAGCATCTTCCGCCATTTCCATGCAGGCCCATGACACCTTGTTCTACTACATGCAGCGTCAGTTAATCTTTTTTGGTATCAGCCTGTGCGTACTTTTTGTGGCAGCATCTTTTCCCTATCGGCTTTACAAACATCTTGCCTACATCATTCTTATGGTTTCTCTTGCTCTTCTGACCGCAGTGCTGGTACCGGCTTTGGGCATCAAGGCGGGCGGGGCCAGCCGATGGCTGGACGTGGGAATACTGAGGTTTCAACCTGCGGAATTTGCAAAACTGGCAATGATTTTGTTTATGGCCTACAGCCTGACCAAAAAACAACCCATGATCAAAGATTTTTCCGTGGGATTTTTTCCCCATGCCCTTATATTCGGTCTTTTTTCCCTGCTGATTATTTTCCAGCCGGATTTCGGTACCATCGTGATTCTGGGAATGATCTGCTGGGGCATGATGTTTGTGGCCGGGGTAAGAATACTGCATCTTTTATGTCCCCTGCCTTTGATAATACCGGCAATATATTTTCTGGTGTACAAAGTGGAATACAGGCTTGCCAGAATCCTGACTTTTTTGAACCCCTGGGAGGCCCCTTACAGTGAAGGATACCAGATTACCCATTCACTCAAAGCCTTCGGATCCGGGGGCCTGTTCGGTCAGGGCATCGGCCTGGGCATGCAGAAAATGCATTATCTGCCAGAGCCCCATACAGATTTTATTTTTTCCATCATCGGAGAAGAACTCGGCCTGATAGGGATTCTGGCCATACTGGGCCTGTACGGCATTATTCTGGTCAGGGGCTGCAACATTGCCAAAAACGCTGACACCATGTTCGGCGCCATAACAGCAGCCGGGCTTACCCTGTATCTGGGACTGCAGATCATCATCAACACCGGGGTGGCCTTGAACGTTTTTCCCACCAAAGGCCTGACCCTTCCGTTTATCAGTTACGGCGGCACATCCCTGGTGATCAACATGACTGCCATGGGCATTTTAATAAATATCGGGGCGGCAACCCGACCAAAAAGGAAAAACCGGTCATGACATCCACACACAGGATCCTTATCGCCGGCGGAAAAACAGGGGGTCACCTGTTTCCGGGTATTGCCGTGGCCCAGGCCCTCCAAAGACTTCAGCCCGGCGTGCAAATTCTGTTTGTGGGCACCAACACCCCTTTTGAAATCTCCACTTTAAAAACCTATGGCTTTGACCATACATCCATCAGTGCACACCCTGTCAAAGGCAAAGGGCTTTTTACAAAACTGTACGGTCTTGCCATGGTATTGGTTTCTTTGTGTCAGTCATTTGTCATTATCTGGCGGTTCAAACCCGATTTTGTTCTGGGTGTGGGCGGTTTTTCCTCCTTTGCCGTGGTGCTGGCTGCCTGGATTCTCAGGGTGCCCACCGCGATTCAGGAACAGAACGCCATCCCGGGGATAACCAACCGGATGCTGGCCCGTTTCTGCGGTACGGTTTTTACATCTTTTCCCTCCACCAGGGGTATGGCCCATAATCCCAGAACCCGGTTTGTGGGAAATCCGGTCAGGGAAAAGGGGCCGGTTCAGGACATGGAGGCTTCATGGCTTTCAGATATCAGACCAGAAGATTTTATCATTCTGGTTACCGGCGGCAGCCAGGGGGCTTCCAGCATCAACCAGGCAGTGATCGCCATGGCACAGGATCTGGCAGGCACCAGAGACATGTTTATCATCCTTCAGACCGGTAGTGCAGATGAAGCCCGCATCAAAAAAGCGTTTCAATCCCTGAAAATCAGGGCCAGGGTGCAGGCATTTTTTCACAACATGCCCGCCCTTATGGACAGGGCAGACCTGGTCATCTGCCGGGCCGGGGCAGGCACCATTTCAGAGCTGACCCTCAAGGGCGTACCTGCCATTCTGGTGCCCTATCCCCATGCTGCAGATGACCACCAGCGCTTTAATGCCAGGTCTCTGGCAGACACAGGTGCAGCCCTTGTCATGGCAGACAATAAATTGTCGGGCCATGCCCTGGGCCAGGCGGTCCTGGCATTGAAATCCGATCCTGATCAGCGGCAATGGATGGCTGCCGCCATGAAACAGATGGCCAGACCCCATGCAGCAGACCACATTGCCGCCCATATTTTAGACATAAAGGAAACCTGACCCATGTACCAGACTGACTACCATATCCATTTTGTCGGCATCGGCGGCATCGGTATGAGCGGTATAGCAGAATTGCTCATCAACCTGGGATATACTGTATCCGGGTCTGACCTGAAACTGTCTGCCATCACCCGGCGCCTTGCAGACAAAGGGGCCAGGATTTTTAAGGGCCACAGCAAAAAACAGGTGGCAGGGGCAAACGTCATTGTCACCTCTTCTGCCATCTCTCCGGAAAACCCGGAAGTGATAAAAGCCAGAGAACTGTCCATCCCCATCATCCCCAGGGCGGAAATGCTTGCCGAACTCATGCGTATAAAGTATGCCATTGCCGTGTCCGGGGCCCACGGCAAAACCTCAACCACAGCCATGATTTCCCAGATTCTCAATACTGCAGGCCTGGACCCCACCGTGGTGATCGGCGGTCTGCTCATGGGCCTGGACACCAATGCCCTTCACGGACAAGGTGATTTTATCGTGGCAGAAGCAGATGAAAGCGATGGCTCGTTTCTCAAATATTCCCCGGCCATTGCTGCAGTAACCAATATCGATCTGGAGCATCTGGATTTTTATAAAGATATTGGAGATATCAAGGACAAGTTTGTCCAGTTCATCAACTCGGTGCCGTTTTACGGCCTGGCCATTCTGTGTCTGGACAATGAACATATCCAGGATATTCTGCCACGGGTTACTGTGCGGCATACCACCTTTGGCATGGCAGCCCAGGCAGATCTGCGGGCCAAAGATATCCGTTTCATAGATGGCAAAAGCCATTTCATGGTCTGTCAGCAAACCCGGGACCTCGGGGAAATTGTTCTCAACATTGCCGGACAGCACAATATTTTAAATGCCCTGGCAGGAATCGCCACAGCCCTGGAGTTGAAAATCGGGTTTGACACCATCAAACAGGCCTTGGAACAGATAAAAGGGGTCAAACGCCGTCTGGAAATCAAAGGAGAAAAAAAAGGGATAATGGTGATGGACGATTACGGCCACCACCCCACCGAAATTGCAGCCACTCTGGAGGCGGTGCGGGAAAGCTATCCGGACAAACGCCTGGTGGTCGTATTCCAGCCCCACCGGTATACTCGGACCCGGGCCTTGTTCAACGAATTTGTCCGCGCTTTTTACCAGTCTGACATCCTTATCCTGGTACCAATCTATGCAGCCAGTGAGGTCCCCCTTGACGGGATTTGCTCTGAAAATCTCTGCCGGGGCATCCAGGATCATGGACACAAAAATGTATCTTATGCCCCGGACTTTACCCAGGCTTTGTCCATGGTCACCCATAAATGCAAACCCAATGACATGGTTCTTACCTTAGGGGCCGGCGACATTTACACCCTGGGAGAAAAACTGGTGGAGATTTTATAGGATCACATGAACCTGCAGCCCGGCATACAAAAGATAAAAAAAGCATTTCAGGTGTCAGCAGATGTGCCCATGAAACAATACACCCGGTTCAAAGTGGGGGGGCCGGCAGACCTGCTGGCTTTACCGGAAAACCGGCAGGAACTTCTGGCAATCCTGGCAGCAGCCAAAAATGCATCTGTGCCGGTAACAGTGGTGGGGGGCGGTTCCAATTTGCTGGTCTCAGACCAGGGCATCCGGGGCCTTGTTGTTGTGACCACGCATCTTACTTCTGAAATCCGGTCAGAAAAAGAAACGGATAATTCCATCCTTGTATGTGCAGATGCTGGAGAACGCCTGTCAGCGGTATGCAGATACACGGTAACCCACGGCCTGACCGGCCTGGAATTTTGTGCCGGGATTCCCGGCACCATTGGGGGGGCTGTGATGATGAATGCAGGTACAGCCTCACAGGGTATCTGCAAAAAAATTCAGTATCTGGATATTCTGGACCTGGATACTCTGACTGTAAAAATCTTAAAAAAACAAGATCTTGTGTTCACCTACCGCCGTGTTGAACTGGACAACCATCTGATACTGAGAATCGGTCTTGCGCTGACAGCCGGGGATCCAAAAATAGTTCAACAACGCTTTGCTGCCAATGTAAAACACAAACAAACCACCCAGCCCATGCATCTGCCCAGTGCGGGATGTTTTTTTAAAAACCCGGACCCAAAATCTTCTGCGGGAAAACTCATCCAGGATGCCGGATTCAAAGGTGCCTTCTGCGGGGATGCCCGTGTGTCTGATTTACATGCCAATTATATTGTCAATTGTGGCAGCGCAACCTGCCAAGACATCCTTGCACTGAAAACACGGATTCAAAAGGCTGTGTTCGACCGCTATGGCATCATGCTTGAAACAGAAGTCAAGATTACAGAAAACGGGGGAAAAACAGATGAATGAAAAAATCAGACAGAACCGGTACAAAAAACAACCTGACAACCCGAAACCCGGGCAGAAAACCGGACGGCACCAGTTTTTCAAAATTGCTGCCCTGCCTGTCCTGGTATGTGTGTTGAGCCTTGCCGCTGTTTTTGGCCATGACCTGGTGGTGCAAAGTCCTTTTTTTGCCATAAAAAAGGTTGCCGTATCCGGAGAAAGCCGGGTGTCAAAAGATGAGATACTGGCCCTTGCCGGCCTTGAGGCACCTGCCAATTTTTTCGGGGTGAACCTGTTTGCCATGGAAAAGAAAATTGCCGCCCATCCCTGGATTGCAGCAGCTTCTGTTAACCGGTCCCTGTTTTTTACCCTGGAAGTATCCATTGTTGAACAAGAACCCCTGGCCGTTGTCTGCATTGAAAACCTGTCAGATATGCTCATCAATATCCAGGGAGAACCTTTTAAAGAATATGACCCGGTTCAGGATAAGATTTTACAGCTGCCAATCATCACGGGCCTGGATCTTACCCTGATTGAAGACCGGTATCTGTTCCAGGGCCCTTTGTTCAATTCCATTCTGGATCTTCTCCACAAACAGATTCCCCATACCATAGTCTCTGTTAAAGGAGATGAACACACGGGCATCACGATTCAGGTGCCGGATGTTTTCAACCAGGCACCCATGACTGAAAACAGCCTCATACCCCTTCATCTGGGGTTTGATGATTACCAAAAAAAACTGATCAAGGCCCGGAAAATCTGCCGGTACATCACTGCCAATATACCCGGGAGAACCATCTGTGCCATGGACCTGTTTGATATTGATACAGTCTTTGTCAAAACAGAAAACATGGATACCCTGCACAGCAACTTAGAAAAGGGGGTTTAATTTTGCAGGTAAATGAAAAAATAATTGTGGGCCTGGATATTGGAACAACCAAAATATGCGCGGTTGTCGGGGAATTGCTGGATGACGAGATCAATGTCATCGGCGTAGGCTCCCATCCCTCCACAGGATTGCGCAAAGGATCTGTGGTCAATATCGAATCCACTGTGGATTCCATCAAAAAAGCGGTCCAGGAAGCTGAACTTATGGCGGGCTGTGACATTTCCTCGGTATATGTGGGCATTGCCGGCAACCATGTCAAGGGATTCAACAGCCATGGCATTATTGCCATCAAAGGCCGGGAAATTACCCAGAATGATGTGGAACGGGTGATTGATGCGGCCAAAGCCGTTGCCATTCCCACGGACCGGGAAATTCTGCATGTCATTCCCCAGGAATTCATTGTGGATGATATGGAATCCATTCAGAATCCTGTGGGCATGACCGCTATCCGGCTGGAGGCCAAAATCCATATTGTTACAGGCGCGGTATCCTCTGCCCGGAACATTGTAAAATGCTGC
The DNA here is from genome assembly GCA_011389575.1 of Desulfotignum sp. Lineage (GTDB taxonomy): Bacteria > Desulfobacterota > Desulfobacteria > Desulfobacterales > Desulfobacteraceae > Desulfotignum. The sequence goes on from JAABUB010000013.1 coordinate 32,378, forward strand.
AACAAAGCCGGCCTGGAGGTTTGCGACATTGTACTGGAATCTTTGGCATCCGGCCAGGCCGTACTCAGCGCAGAAGAAAAGGAACTGGGCTGTGTGGTGGCTGATATGGGCGGCGGCACAACAGATATAGCGCTTTTCAGAGATAACAATGTAAAGTTTATTTATGAATTGACCGTGGGGGGGCACAACCTGACCAATGATATTTCCATCGGCCTGCGGACACCCCTGCCTGAAGCGGAAAAAATCAAAATAGATCACGGCACCTGTATGCCGGAACATGTACGCAACGGTGCTACCATTGAAGTGCCTGCGGTGGGCGGCAGGGCACCCAAAAAACTGTCCAAGGCAATTCTGGCGGAAATTCTGGAACCCCGGGTGGAGGAAATCTTTTCTCTGCTGAAAAAAGAGCTTTTTTCAAACGGTCTGGAAAATGCTTTTCCCGCAGGTTTTGTTCTCACCGGCGGCAGCGTGGTCATGGACGGTATTACGGAAATTGCGGAATCGGTCTTCAATGTTCCCATCAGAATCGGTGAACCTGACAAAATCGGCGGGTTGAAAGATATTGTAAAAAATCCTGCCTATGCCACCGGCGTAGGCCTGGTGATCTTCGGCAGCAATGCCACCTGCAAAATGCCCATCACAGAAACACCGGCCTCCGGGCTGGGTCCCATATTAAAAAGAATGAAACAATGGTTTAAGGATATCATTTAAACAAACAGGGAGGTGGAAATGAATTTTTCTTATGTGGAAAGCAACACGTCAGCAAAAATCAAGGTTATCGGTGTAGGCGGTGCCGGCGGCAATGCAGTCAACAACATGATCAATGCAAAACTCCAGGGGGTCAAATTTATTGTGGCCAATACCGATGCCCAGGCCCTGGAAACTGCCAATGCAGAAGTCAAGATTCAACTGGGAAAATCCCTTACCGAAGGCTTAGGGGCAGGTGCTGATCCCGGTATCGGCAAAGAAGCTGCCCTGGAAAGCATGGATGAGATCAGAGAGGCCCTGGAGGGCAGCCACATGGTCTTTATTACGGCAGGCTTCGGCGGTGGCACCGGCACAGGCGCGGCCCCGGTTATTGCAGAAATATGCAAGGATCTCGGGGTGCTTACAGTGGCAGTGGCATCCAAACCGTTTTCCTTTGAAGGCAAAAAGCGGGAACGTCAGGCCCTGGAAGGACTTGAAAAACTTCATGGTATCACTGATACGGTTATTACCATACCCAACGACCGGCTCCGGGGGATTGCCCCCAAAGGGGCAAGAATGGTGGACATGTTCATCAAGGCGGATGAGATCCTCCACCATTCCGTCAAAGGCATCACCGATTTGATCATGATGCCCGGCCATGTCAACCTGGATTTTGCCGATGTCAAAACCACCATGCAGAAGGCGGGCAAGGCCCTCATGGGCATCGGCATTGCATCCGGAGAAAACCGGGCAACAGAAGCGGCGGAAAAAGCCATTTCCCATCCCTTGCTGGAAGACATCTCCATTTCCGGTGCCAAAGGGGTGCTCATGAACATCACCTCTTCCTCAGATCTGACCCTGGATGAAATGACCGAGGCCTCAGACCGGATTTACCAGGAAGTGGGCGATGAAGCTGAAATCATCTGGGGACAGACATTTGATGACACCATGGGAGATGAAATCCGCATAACGGTTATTGCCACAGGTATCGGCACGGATGAGCCCAAGCTGGCCGAAAACATGCACAGATTTGCTCCCCCTGCCCAGACAGCGCCACATGTTTATGAATCCCAGCCGGTTTATCACCACGCCCATGCCGGACAGGCAGCTGTTCAGACCCGGGCGGCGCACCAGGCATATGCCGATGATGGTCACATTGCCAGGGGACAGGTGCGAAACCCCACCCAAGAGGAACTGGCCAACTGGAATGAATTTGAAGAACCGATCCGGGTTACCCGAAAACGTGTGGTGGGCGGTGAAGATATGAGCCAGCCGTACAACAACGCAGCCTTTGACAAGGATGATCTGGAGGTGCCGACCTTTTTGAGAAGAAAAGCTGACTGATCCGTGAAAAAGCGGCGCAAGCCGGGCCGGGATGACACATCCCTGGAACAGGGGGCCATCTGCAAGCAGGAAAAAGGCTTGACCCGGGTGGCCCTGGTTTATCCCAACACTTACAAGACCGGCATGTCAAACCTGGGATTTCAGCGGGTGTACCAGCTGGCCAACCAGCAGGAAACAGTTGCCTGTGAACGGGTGTTCCTGCCCAGACCGGAACAGGCCAAAATGCCTGCAAAAAGCTGTGAAACCGGTTTGTCCCTTGAGCGCTTTGACATCATTTTGTTTTCCATCTCATTTGAAAACGATTTTGTGCATCTCGTCCAGCTGCTTTTGGGGGCAGGCATCCCCCTGCGGTCATGCGACCGCAATCACACCCACCCTCTGGTGGCTGCAGGGGGCGTTGCCTGCTTTATCAACCCGGAACCCATTGCACCATTGATGGACCTGTTTTTGCTGGGGGAAGCGGAATGCCTGGTGCCTGGCTTTTTTTCTTTCTTTCATGTCCACAAACGCCGGACAGATCTGCTCAATGGCCTGGAACAACACCTGCCCGGTGCCTATGTGCCAGCCCTGCATACACCTTTTTTATATACAGGACCTTCTGAACAGGTTTGTAACGCTATTCCCAAAGACCCCCCTTTTGCAAAAATCCAGGTACAGCTGCTGAAAAATCTGGAGGCTGTCCAGACCCATACCTGCGTATTGACAACCGGCACTGCCTTTAAAGACAAATTTCTGGTGGAAATTATAAAAGGCTGTCCCCATGGCTGCCGGTTCTGCACCGCCGGTTTCATTTACCGCCCGCCCCGGATCTACCCGGAAAACACCATTTTTGCGGCCATGGACAAGGCCCTGGGCAAAACCGATAAAATCGGGCTGGTGGGATCAGCCATTCTGGACCACCCGGACATTGCCGCCATCTGCAGTCACGGCGCCAAAAACGGGTGCTCTCTTTCCTTTTCCTCTTTGCGGGCAGACAAACTGGATGACCAGATGACAGACCTGCTGGCCGCCTCCAGTGTAAAAACCGCCACCATTGCACCAGAGGCCGGATCCGAGCGCATGCGGCATATCATCAACAAAAAAATGACCCTGCAGGATATTTTACAGGCCGTGGACAAACTGGTGGGAAAAACGATCCTGCACCTTCGGCTGTATTTCATGATCGGCCTGCCCTTTGAAACCCATGGGGATGCTGAAGCCATCGTCACCTTGACCCGGCAGATCAAGGAGCGGTTTCTGGCCGCATCCAGAAAACAAAAGCGCATGGGCACCATCACTTTGCGTATCAATCCTTTTATTCCCAAACCCGGCACCCCGTTTCAATGGGCTGCCCTGGCAGATGACGCCACCCTCAAACACAGGGCCGGCATCATCCGGCAGGGCCTAAAAAAAACCGCCAATGTCACGGTGAATATCGCATCTGTAAAAACTGCGAAAATCAATACCCTGCTCTCTTTGGGAGACCGGCACACAGCAGATGTTCTGGAAACAGCATGCCGGCAGAGCTGGGCACGAGCCCTTAAAGCGCACCAGGCACATCTGCACCAGGTGGTGTACACCCAAAAACAGATTCCCTGTCCGTCAGAAGACGGCTGTGACCATACCCCTGCCGCCCCTTTGCCCTGGCATATCCTGGACCAGCACATATCCTTACGTTTTCTTGCAAAAGAATGGCACAGGGCGCAGCAGGAAAAACAATCAGCTTCCTGCCCCATGATCGATTGCCGCACCTGCCGGGTATGCATGTCGTAACACACCACAGCATTTACAAATCGCTCAACCCCGGCTTTACAGCTCTACGCTTTATTTTTCACAAACGGTAAAATATTACCGCTTGGTGGATACTTCGGGCTCAGGAAAAACATTTTCCTTGCACAACCAAAAACCAGATTATAGAATCCACAGCCATGGCAGCGCGCAAATACAAAAAAAGTAATAATGGCTTCCATTTATTCTATAAGGAGGCATGTCATGACAACCTGTCTTGGATCCATTGACCAGGGTACCACCAGCACCCGGTTCATCATTTTTGACAAGACCGGGACCATCATGGCCCAGAGCAGACTGGAACATGACCAGATCTGTGAACAACCCGGATGGGTGGAACATGATCCCGCCCAGATCTGGCACAACACCCGGACGGTTATCGCCAGGGCACTGGAAAAAGCGGGTATTACCGGCAAAAACCTGTGCAGCATCGGCATCACCAACCAGCGGGAAACGGTTCTGGCCTGGGACAAACGGTCCGGGAAACCTTTGCATAATGCCATTGTATGGCAGTGTGCCCGCAGTGATGATATCTGCCGGAACCTGGATAACGTATATGGCAAAGACTGCTTCAGACAGAAAACCGGGCTGCCCACTGCCACCTATTTTTCCGGTCCCAAAATAAAATGGCTGCTGGATCATGTACCGGCTGTAAAACAGGCCATGGGAAAGGGCCATGTTCTGTTCGGCACCATGGATGCCTGGGTGATCTGGAATTTAACCGGGGGACCGGGAAAAGGGTACCATGTCACTGATGTGACCAATGCCTCCAGAACCCTGCTCATGAATCTTACGACCCTGGACTGGGACAGAGATATTCTTGATACTTTGGGAATCAGTGCCGACTGTCTGCCCCGGATTGTTCCTTCTTCAGATCCGGAAGCATTCGGCAAAACCGATCCTGCCGGTCCCTTGAAATGCGCAGTGACAGTGGGCGGAGATCTGGGTGACCAGCAGGCGGCTTTATTCGGCCACACCTGCTTTGCCCCGGGGGAGGCCAAAAACACCTATGGCACCGGGTGTTTTTTATTGTTCAACACCGGGAGTACCATCACATTCTCAGACCATGGCCTGCTCACCACCCTGGGGTACCAGATCCATGGACACAAACCCGTGTATGTGCTGGAAGGATCCATTGCCTATGCCGGTGCCCTGGTACAATGGGTGAGAGACAACCTCGGGCTGATCACCACTGCCCGGGAGATCGAAACCCTGGCCAATACCGTAAAAGACAATGGAGATGTCTATTGTGTGCCGGCATTTTCCGGGCTGTTTGCCCCGTACTGGCGGTCGGATGCCAGAGGCGTGATTGCCGGGTTAAGCCAGTTTGCCAACAAAGGCCATATTGCCAGGGCGGTTCTGGAGGCCAGTGCATTCCAGACCAAAGACATTGTGGAGGCCATTTCAAAAGACCTGGGACCGGATATGCAGCTGGCCTGTCTCAAAGTGGACGGCGGCATGGTGGAAAACGAAACATTAATGCAGTTTCAGGCGGATATTCTGAATACACCGGTCATCCGGCCCAAAATAAGGGAAACCACAGCACTGGGAGCGGCCTATGCCGCCGGTCTGGCAGTGGGCTTCTGGCCGAACACCCAATCATTGAAGAAGAACTGGCAGGCCCACGCCACCTGGAAGCCGGATATGGAAACATCTTTGCGAAACCGGCTGTATGCCGGCTGGAAAAAAGCGGTGGAAAAGTCTTTTGCCTGGAAAGAATAGATCAAAGATAATATCTTTGTAAACTGTAAAATGAGATAATTGCCAAAAATTTTCCTTGTGTATATTGCCAATTAATTTTATAAGATATACTGATTTTTATTAAGGATAGCCCGATTTTACCGAAGCTGCAATAATAAAAAACATTATGATGATTGCCAGGAAACGCCATCATCCCATTGATAAACATGACTAATTAGGAGGTTTTATGACAACATTGGTATTTGGTCACAAAAATCCAGATACAGATTCTGTGTGTGCAGCCATTGCACTGGCAGATCTTAAGAAAAAACTCGGAGAAGACACTGCACCGACTGTTCAGGGTGAACTTAATCCTGAATCCAACTTTGTTCTGGACAAATTTGGCTTGGCTGCTCCCAAGGTGGTAACTTCCTATGCCGGCAAAGATGTATATCTGGTGGATCATTCAGATCTGGCCCAGAGCGCGGATGACCTGGCAGAGGCCAACATTTTGGGAATTGTGGACCACCACAAATTAGGGGATGTGACCACGGCCCAGCCCCTGGAATGCTGGATCTGGCCGGTTGGCTGCACCTGCACTGTCATCTCCCGCATGTATAAATACCTTGGGATTGACATCCCCAAAGATATCGCCGGCATCATGCTCTGCGCTATTCTTTCAGACACGGTTATTTTTAAGTCTGCTACCTGTACGGATGATGACAAAGCGGTTTGCGCAGAACTGGCAGAACTATGCGGTGAAAGTGATCTGGAAGCACTTGGTATCGAGATGTTCAAGGTAAAATCAGCAGTGGAAGGCACCCCTGTCCGCGAACTGGTTTTCCGTGACTATAAAGACTTCAACATGAGCGGCAGCGGTGTCGGGGTGGGTCAGCTCGAACTGGTGGATCTGTCCATCGTTGACGGCATCAAGGCAGATCTGGAAAAAGACATTAAGGATCTGAAGGCGGAAAAAGGACACCACACCGTGCTGCTGATGCTCACCGACATCATGAAAGAAGGCACGGAGCTGCTGGTGGCATCTGATGACGAATCTGTTGTGGAAAAAGCATTCGGGGTTGCACCGGCCGGTGGAAAGGCCTGGCTTCCAGGCATTATGAGCCGCAAAAAACAGATCGTACCGGATCTGGAAAAGGCATTCAGCTAACTATCCTGACTGACCGGGCTGCCAGATCTATTTGAATCAGCCCTGCTCATTGGAGCAAAATCAAATCATACAGGGGCCGGCAGAACTGCCGGCCTTTTTCTTATGAGGTATGACGCAGGTGTGCTGCCGCCCTGCCTTTTTCCGAACAATTGTTGAATATGCCATTGAGTTTTTCCGACAGCATGGCCACATCAAAGGGTTTAAAAATAAAATCACTGCATCCTTTTTGCATCATATGTTTGATTTCGTTTTCCTTGTTATGGCCTGATGAAACCAGCACCCGTACATCAGGTTGAATACGCCGGATATTGTCAAATGTTTCTTTTCCGCTCATCTGCGGCATAACCATATCCAGAATTACCAGGTCAATTTTTTTTCCGGCAGTTTTCATAATGTTGACTGCTTCAAGACCGCTCAGAGCGATCTTGACATCATAGCCCAGAGATTCCAGCATTTCAGAACAGACTTCAATCACGCCTTTTTCATCGTCCACCAGCAAAATGGTTCCCTTGCCATTGATAATTTTTTCCAGACTGTTCAATGGATTTTTAACGGCTGCACTGGCTTTTTTGGCCGGCAAAAAAAACATGAATGCACTTCCTGCCCCCGGCCGGCTTTCAACCTTGAAAATCCCCTTGTGGCGTTTGATGATACCATAGGCTGTAGCCAGTCCCAGACCGGTTCCCTGGCCTCTTTCCTTGGTGGTGAAAAAAGGATCAAAAATGCGTGTCATGGTGTCTTTATCCATGCCGATGCCGGTATCTTTCACTGTAATTCTAACAAAGGGCCCGGCTTGTTCAACCCCGACGATTTCTTGTTTTTCCTTGTCGATCCATACATTCTCAGATTTGATGGTGATTTTGCCACCATCCGGCATGGCCTGCCAGGCGTTGACAAACAGATTCATGAGCACCTGCTTAATCTGACCCTCATCCACCAGTGTGCCCCACAGTTTCTTTTCCAGCACAGGTTCAATAATGATGTCTTTTTTGGTTCTGCCAAACATCTTTGCAGACATTTTCAAAAGAAAATTAAGATTTATAAAGCAGGTTTCATGGCCGTTCTTCTGGGCAAATCCCAATAACTGCCGGGACATTTCTGCCCCTGACGACACATATTCATCAATATTGGCCAGGCGTTTAAACTCCACACTCTGACTGTCAAATCCGGTTTTAACCAGAGAGGCATAGCCCTGGATACCCATGAGAATATTGTTAAAATCGTGGGCAATGCCCCCGGCCAGGGTGCCAATGGCCTCCATTTTCTGGGCCTGGCGCAACTGTGCTTCCAGATTGACCCGTTCACTGACATCGCGTGCCACACAATACAACCCTTTTATTTCTTTTCGATCTCCTCCGGCAGGCAGGTGCATCGGGGAAGCCTTAAGTTCCATAAATGCATAAGCTGTAAAAATATCATGGCAGGCATCAGTGTACCCGGCCTTTTTAACCCGGAGATTCATCTGCAGACCATGGGCAGCATCAGATCGGTCCTGCCCGGAGCAGTTCAGCTGCCGAACCTTTTGCTGATCCCGGGAATGGACAAATTTTTCAAACTGATTTCCCAGCATGTTTTGTTTGGAAAAGCCCAGCAATTTTTCGCACTGGTCATTTACAAAAAGAAAATGCCCGGTTTCATCCAGAGTAAAAATAAGGTCCGGAGAATTGTTCACCATGTTTTGGTATTGTTTTTCAGAAGCTGCCAGGCGGGCGGAAACAGCTTTTTTATCGGCCACTAATTTTTTCTGGCTCAGGCCGTTTTTAACGGTCTTGATCAGGTCTGCATATTCAAAAGGTTTTTTCAAATAATCCCAAGCGCCTTTTTTCAGAGCCTTGACAGCAGACTCCACAGAAGCAAACCCTGTCATGATAACAATCAGTACATCACTATCAACGCCCAGAACATGCTCCATGACCTGGTATCCATTCAGATCCGGCATGCTGATATCCAGCAGCACCAGATCAAACCGCTGCCGGCCAAACATGGCAAGCGCTTCCGCCCCGTTATAGGCCCCGACAACATCAAGCCCCTCACGGTTCAGGCATCTCGAAATATTTTCAACGATCCGCCTTTCATCATCAACCACCAGTATCTGTTCAAGGCTCATAATACTCCGTCACCATCATTTAGTTACTGTAACAAATTTTCCAGGGGCCTCAGGACTCCCTGGTTTTTTCATAACAGATCAATCCGCATTGCAGGCAGCGCTCTGACTCATTAAGGGCATTTTTTTCAGAAAAGCCGGTGGATCCTGCATCAGCCTGTCCGGGTGTCAGACTGGTATGCGCTGTCTGGTCATGTTTTTGTATCGCCATGTCAAAAATATTTCGGGGGGATGGTGCCACCTGGTGCAGATCACTGACATCCTGGAGAGGGGTCTGGGAGGTTATCATTTTGTCAGGATCGGCAAACACCAGACCATACATGAGATTATGCATGGCAGCAGCAGCTTTTCTGCCGCCGTTAATAGCTGATACAGCTGCCGGATATTCAGAGATAATATCCTGGTCTGACAGCAATCCTTCCCGGGAACGGGTATCCGGCTTTTTGGGCAGTTCAACCCCTTGCCATGCCAGTGGGGTGTCGGATTTTGGTTTTTCATCTGCAATATCCAGGTTCGCATTCGGAATAGCCTGGGAAGGAATAAACACCAGTTCCGGGAATCGTCCTGCCCCGATAACAAGGGTGTCTGCATCAATATGAAAGCGCCGGCCGGAAGTCAGGTCTGTGGCTTCCACAGCCGCAAGGGTGTCATCTTTTCCCATCACCTTTGTGATACCTGCGTTAAAGACAAAGGTCACTGTATCTTTTGCCGCATCATCCACCCGGGATGGATCAAAATCAGGATCTTCTTTTTTATGTCTGGACACAATGGTGATCTTTTGCACCCCTTTTTCAACCAGGGCATTCACAGCGGCAGCAAGGTATTTTCCTCCGCCTGCGATCACAGCCTGTTTGCCGCAGTTTACCTGGATGTTTTTGTCATGGCCGGCGCGCACAAGATCTATGAGCAGATGGCTGCCCGGAAAAACCGGGACAGGCTGGTCTGCTTCTCCTCTGGACATGCGCGAATCCCATCCGCCGGTGGCGGTGAATACTGCATTAAATCCCTGGCGCAGCAGATCCGGAATGGTCATGTCAACACCGATACACACTCCGGTTTTCACGGTCACCCCCAGATCCTGGATGCCCTGGATATCCCAGTCCAGAATATCCATGGACAGGCGCTGTCTGGCAATGGCTTTGCGCAGCAGCCCGCCCACCTGGTCGGTTGTTTCAAAAACCGTTGGCGCATGGCCCAGGCGTGCACAAAAATAGGCTGCTGACAGCCCTTCCACCCCGCCGCCGATGACAGCCACCTTTTTTTCTGTTGCCGGGGCTTTGTAAGGCTGGATCCGCTGATCCTGGGTCATTTCATAATCACAGACAAAGCGTTTGAGCCCGTTGATGGCAACGGTTTCATCCTGGAACAGCCGCCGGCAGTCAAATTCGCACAGGGCCGGACAGATCCGGGAAATCACCGTGGGAAAGGGCATTCTTTCCTTGATCACAGACAAAGATCCTGTATAGTCTCCCTCTCTGATCAACCGGACATATTCTTTGATGTCAATACCGGAGGGACAGGCCCGCTGACAGGGGGTGGTGCAGTCCTCCACCGTATATTCGCGCATGATGCGCCGGGTCACCGATGTCAGCCGGATAATGTTCTTGGGGCAGATTTTTTCGCAGGCCCCGCAGCCGGTGCAGTTTTCCTGGTTCACCTTCGGCAGTCCGTCCGGTCCCATGGAAAGGGCATCGAACTTACAGGCGCTCACACAAGTGCCCAGTCCCAGGCAGCCGATGCGGCACACCTTCATGCCGCCCAAAAGCATGGCAGCGGCCCGGCAGTCTCTCACTCCCTGGTAGGTATAGGTAAGGTCTGCATCTGCATTGCCGTAGTAACACCCGGGCCCTGCAAATTCAGGTTCCTTGTCTGATACAGATACCCCCATGATACCGGCAATGGCATGGGCCACATCGTCCCCGGCTGCCACACAGGAGTTTACAGTGGCCTTTCCTTCCACAATGGCCTGGGCATTGGCCGTACATCCGGGCAGACCGCACCCTCCGCAGTTGGCACCGGGAAGCACATCATCAATGGCCACCACTTTCGGGTCCTCATATACATAAAATGCCTTGGAAGCGATCACCAGGGCTGTACCGATAACCACCCCCAGGCCTCCCATCATCAGAATAGATTGAATCATGTGGTATCCTTCATGTTTGCAATTGTCTTTTTATGCATGTGTATCCGGACAGACCGGACAAATCTCTTACTCTATAATCATCAGTAAAGCAAAATGTCAACCATATCCCTCAATTTTCCCAAATAATTAATGCATCTTTAACAAAACAATATCATTTTTCAACAAATGCAGCTTCTTTTGTTACGGCAGATATAAAATCTGCCGGTGGTTCAGCAGTAAACTTCATTTTCCTGCCTGAATACGGATGTCTGAAAGACATCTGCCAGGAATGCAGCATCTGCCTTGGATATGCCTGCTGTTTTCTGCGGTTTCTGCGGTATTGATAGATCCGGTCTCCCAGCAGGGGATGGTCCATCTCATAAAAATGGACCCGGATCTGGTGGGTGCGGCCGGTATGAAGTTTTATCCTGACCAGGCAGGAACGGACAAACCGCCGGCATACCTGCCAGGATGTATGGGCGGATTTTCCTGTTTCAGGAATGACAGCCATACGTTTGCGGTGTTTTGGATGCCGGCCCACAGGCAGTGTGATATCTCCGGAATCCGGAAGAAACGCACCTGACACCAGGGCCAGATAAGTTTTTTTTACCCGGTGGAATTTAAATTCTTTTTGCAGAAAATTGAGACTGCGGACAGTTCTGGCCACCAGAATCAGCCCGGTGGTGTCCCTGTCCAGGCGATGGACTATTCCAGGCCGCAAAGGGTCATCTCCTACATCTTTGATATCCGGATAATAATGAAGTAATCTGTTGACCAGGGTATTACACTGGTTGCCTGCCCCGGGATGAACCACAAGGCCCGATGGCTTGTTCAAAACAATAATATGGGCATCTTCATATATCAGGTGGATCGGCTCGGATTCCGGTGTTACCACCGGAGGCTGTCCCGGATGCGGAATTATCCCGGTGATCCGGTCTGATTTTTTCACCCGGTATCCAGGTCGTTTTTGTTGGGCAAAGACCCGGATGTTTCCCTGGTTGATCCATGCAGCTGCCATGGATCTAGTGCAGCCTTCCACTGCCTGACAAACAAAAAAATCCAGCCGTTGACCTGCAGCTCCCCGGGGAACTATAAAGTCAATATTCATGGTACCCCAAAAGAAAACCGACGGACAATATCTGCCCGCCGGTTTGTCATACAAAATCCGTAACAAAGACTATTGAAATAAATTCTCGATTTCTTTCATCATGGACAGCTCATCAATCTCTTTTGCCGTTGACAATTCTTGCACCAAAAGGTTCTGGGCCGTATCCAGCAGTTTGCGTTCACCAAAGGAAAGATCTTTTTCCAGTTTAAGCTGAAACAGATCCCGGAAAACTTCAGCGACATCATAAATGGAACCGGTTTTGATTTTGTCCATGTATTCCCTGTATCTCCGGTTCCAGGTCTGGTTGTCGCCATTTTGTGCCTTTTCCTGCATCACCTTGTAAACTTTGGGAATTTCAGTCTCGGGAATGACTTCACGCAACCCCACTGATTCGACATTGGATGTGGGAATCATTATTACCATGCCGTTTTCAACAATTTTCATCATGTAAAAATTCATGGTATCACCGTTTATCTCCTTGCTTTCAATTGACTCGATACAGCCAACCCCATGTGCAGGATAAACAGCCAGGTCCCCTTTTGCAAATTCTTTTTTGGTTGATGTTACCGCTCTAGCCGTTGTGTTCTTGGAATTTTCACCCATTGGATAGCCCACCTTGATTTGTTAAAAACAATTTGCCCATTCTTAAGTACGTAATCATATCTTAACAAGAATGTCAAATAAAAAATTTGTGATAACCGCCTCCAAAGGCGTTTCAAACATTTTATCCAAAACCAGCAAAAATTTTAACCGGAACCAAAAAAATTTACAAAGAAAAAAGATACAAATATTGTACAGCAAGATGACCAATGTTCAACGTCTGGTATTAACCTGGTTCATGGCCTGGACAACCCCTTTGGAAAGGATGAGGCTGCAGGCATTGACAGCAGTAGTCACCGTATCATTCAGGGCAGCCTGCTCCTCGGGGGCAAATCTTCCAAGCACATGCCCGGTCACCTGGCCGTGCTCATCCGGATGTCCTACCCCTACCCGCACCCTGACACAGTCTTTGCGGCCAAAGGCATCCATAATGGACCTTACGCCGTTATGTCCACCTGCGCCTCTGTTCTGTACTATCTTAAGGGTACCAAAAGGCAGATCCATATCATCATGTACCACAATGATATCAGGAAAAGAAATTTTAAAATATGCGGATAATTTCTGGAGGGGAAACCCGCTTCGGTTCATGAAAGACAGCGGCTTGACCAAAAAAACATCCTGACCGTGAATTCGGGCTCTGGAAAAGGCTGCATCAAAACGGGTTTTGTTGAAATCAACACCTGCTTTTTCTGCAATGGCTTCCACCACCAGAAAGCCGATGTTGTGACGGGTCCGGGAATAGGACTGGCCGGGATTTCCCAGACCCGCTATCATTTTACATCTTGGTTGTGCCATAAACAGGCAACACGCTATTCAGAAGAGTCTTCAGCCGACACCTCTTCTGTTTCAGCCATTTCTTCTTCCAGAAGTTCGTCTTCAGCCAATTCTTCTTCCTCTTCACCAGCATCAGGCGGAACAATCGTTATTACGGTAAAATTCACATCATGGGGAATTTCCACTGCTTCTCCGAGATCGATCGCCTCCACATGGACAGCATCCCCGATATCCAGATCAGAAACATCTATCTCAATACTTTCAGGGGTATCTGCAGGCTTGCACACCACTTCGAGTTCACGGCGGATGATCTGAAGCATGCCGTCGCCATCTTTGACCCCTTTACTGATCCCCACCGGTACAATCGGAACAGATACAGTTACCAGGGTGTCCATATCAATCTGATGAAAATCCACATGCAGGTATTCGATGCCAAAGGTGTCCATCTGCAGATCCTTGAGCATCACCACCTTGCTTTTAACCTCTTCTTCCCCCTGGATTTTCAAGTTCAAAAACAGGCCGGAAGCACCCCTGTCCCGAATGATTTTGTCAAATTCACTGGTTTCAAGGCATAACATCATGGGGTCAATTTTGGGACCGTAAATGATTGCAGGGATATTCTTTTTACTGCGCATTTTTCTGGCAGCACCCTTTCCTCTGGTGCTGCGTTTTGTTGCATGTAATTTAATAAGTTCCAACGTCTTTTCCTCCGTGTCCGCTATTTACGAAAAGGTAAAATAATAGAGCGTTAAAGTGGACTGTTTAAAATTGTTTATATAAATAGGGAATTAACCGAATCACCCCTGTAGCTGCGCATGATGGCCTCACCCACAAGCTTTGCAATGGATAATGTCCTGATTTTTTTACATTTTTGTGCTTCTTCTGACAGAGGAATCGTATCAGTGGCAACCAGCGAGCTCAAAGAAGAGCTGTTTATTCTGTCAATGGCCGGTCCGGATAACACCGGATGGGTGCAATAGGCATGCACCTGTCTGGCCCCTTTTTCACGGATCACTCCGGCAGCCTCGGTAAGGGTTCCGGCAGTATCCACCATGTCATCAATAATAATGGCAATCTTGTTCTCGACGTCCCCGATAATGGCCATGGCCCTGGCCTGGTTGGGGGCACTTCGGCGCTTGTCAACAATGGCCAGGCTGCAATTCAGGCGTTTTGCATAGGCTCTGGCACGTTCCACACCGCCGGCGTCCGGAGAAACCACCACCAGATTTTCAGGGTACTTTGTTTTGATATCATCAATGATAATGGGCGCTGCATAGAGATTGTCCACAGGCACACTGAAAAATCCCTGGATCTGGCCGGCATGCAGATCCATGGTGATCACCCGGTCAACACCGGTGTTCTCCAGAAGATCTGCCACCATTTTAGCAGAGATGGGAACCCTGGGAGACACTTTTTTATCCTGGCGGGCATAGCCAAAATAAGGAATAACAGCTGTAATGCGACTGGCGGAAGAACGTTTGAACGCATCGATTAAAAGCAGCAGCTCCACCAGGTGATCATTCACCGGTTTGCAGGTAGACTGGATCACAAAGATTTCCTGCTTTCGAACATTTTCCAGTATTTCGACCTGGATTTCTCCGTCGCTGAAACGATTGACCTTCAATTTTCCCAAGGGTTTTGCAAGATATTCAGAAATTCTGTCACCCAGCAGGGGGTTTGAATTTCCTGCAAAAATTGACAACCCGCTCATAGCATATCTCTTTTTTTTATAAAGTCACAAAAATTATGGCTGGGGCGAGAGGATTCGAACCTCTGAATGCAGGGATCAAAACCCTGTGTCTTGCCACTTGACGACGCCCCAGTACATTTCCCATCCGTTATTTTATCCATTCTGCAACGCGGTTAAAAAAAAGCGTTTGTCTTTATCAAGCCAACGTCTGCAAAGGCATTCATACCCCTGCTTCGCATTTTCCCACCCTGAAAAAAGCGCAAAAAGAGTACTGCCACTGCCGGACATGGTCACAGGTCTTTGCAGCAACCGCTCCATCTCTTCTTTTGTGGACCTGATTTCCGGGTACAGCCTGAAGCTTGATCCTTCCAGATCATTATGCAGACACTGCCGGATATCAATCCCCTCTCCTTGCAGCAGAGCATCCGAAACAGATTTTATAGTATATTTCTCAGGGGTTGTCAAACAAAAATCATATTCCGTAAACACCCTGACCGTGGGTACAGGAATACCGGGATTACACAGCACCAGATAT
The DNA here is from genome assembly GCA_011389575.1 of Desulfotignum sp. Taxonomy (GTDB): domain Bacteria; phylum Desulfobacterota; class Desulfobacteria; order Desulfobacterales; family Desulfobacteraceae; genus Desulfotignum. Next base: position 47,957 of record JAABUB010000013.1, read on the forward strand.
GTGAGGCCCAAATCCGGGGTCCTGATAAGTTTTTCCCCCACCCCTGTGGCCAGGGCAGGTCCGCCAAAAAGAAAAAAAGGCACATCCGCCCCGAGTCCAAGCCCCATCTTTAAAAGCGCCTCCAAAGAAAAGGGACGACCGTACCGCTCATTGAGTACTTTAAGAACTGTGGCGGCATTACTGCTGCCGCCACCCAGACCCCCGCCCACAGGAATGTGCTTGCGTATATGAATCAACACCCCGGCCATGGGTATTGGTTGGGCCAGGTTTTCACAGGATGAAAAAAACAGTGCTGCTGCCTGATGTGCCAGATTGGTTTTGCCTTCCGGCACATCAGGATGATCACAGGTCACCTGGATATCCCGGCCCTGAAATGTAAATTCCATATCATCTGCCAGGCTGATTTTTGTCATCAGGGAAAAAAGCTCATGAAACCCGTCAGCACGCCTGCCGGTGATATGTAGAAAAAGGTTTATCTTGGCCGGGGATGACCGGTTTTGTATCAAGCGCTTGCCTCAACATAGGCCAGGCGTATTTCACTGAGAAGTGCCCGTAACAGATTTTCTTCATCCTTGTTCAGATTTCCCCGGGTTTTTTCCGAAAGCATGGCCATCATATCAATGGTGTGTTTGGCCATGATCAGATTTTTCTGGATCTGTCCTGTGGAAGGATCTTCCACTTTTCCCAGCTGCACCAGTCCGGAGGAATAAATGGAAAGAATAAAGCTTGAAAAATCAACCTTGGGAAAAGCGTCTTTCCTGCTCGTTTTATTTTCTGTTGCTGCTTTTACTGTCTGCATGATAAAACCGTTTCCTTCGGGCATGGTCAAATTCTCCTTTACTGCGTTTGTGCTTTATCATCAAGCCGGATAATAATATCAGCCACGGTTGTCTTCTTACCTGTTTCATGGACAAAAAGCGGATTGATATCCAGCTCTCTGATCATTGGGTAATCATCCACCAATGCTTTCAAGGATACAATGTTTTTTTCAATCTCCTCAATATCGGATGCTGATTCTCCCCGCAATCCTTTAAGAATAGGATAGCCTTTAATGCTTTTAACCATCCGCCTGGCCACATTCCGGCCCATGGGCGACAACCGGAAAGCCACATCCTTATAAACTTCCACAAAAATCCCTCCGAGCCCGAACATGACTGCATGACCGAATACCGGATCCCGGGTCACTCCCAAAATCACCTCTTTGCCGGCAGGTGCCATCTGCTGCACCAGCACCCCTTCCAGCTGCGCATCCGGGTCATATTTTTCCGCATTTTCCATGATGTCCGTAAACCCATTTTCAACGTCCCGGTCATTCTCCAGCCGCACCCGGACCCCACCGGCATCGGACTTGTGCAGGATCTGGGGAGATACGATCTTCATGACCACGGGATATCCCAGATCCCGGGCAATATCTCTGGCTTCGGCTGCTGTTTTGGCCAGGGCCATGGGAAGAATGTTAAATCCATAGCATTTAAGGATTTCATTGCCGTCCAGTTCCCCCAGAACATACCGGCCCTGGGACAAATACTGGTGGATAATTTTTCCGGCTTTGTCTTTGTCATACACCAGATTATACTGGGGAAGAATTTTCCTGAAAAGCCATTTCATTCCCTCCCGCAAAGCCCCCAGGGACCTGGCAGCGCTCTCTGGAAACTGATACACCGGCACTTTGTGGGCCTGGAGCAGCTTGACCCCGTCAGATACGTCCACAATACCCATGAAAGCGCATAAAATCGGCTTAATGGTATTTTGGGCTATCCTGACAATGGCCTCAGCTGTGCCAATGGCATCGGTCATGGACTGGGGAGTGAGAATGATCAGCACCGCGTCCACACCCCGGTCCGCCAGCACGGTAGCCAAGGTATTCTCATACCGTTCTTTTGCCGCATCACCGATAACATCCACAGGATTATGAAAATTGGCTGTGGCCGGCAGATATTTTTTTAATTCCGTTATGGTTTCTTCGGAAAATTGTGCCAGCCGCAAGCCCGACTGTTCACTCATATCCGTGGCCATGATACCGGGGCCCCCGGCATTGGTGACAATGGCGACCCTGTCCCCTGTAGGATACTTGTTGGCAGCAAAGGCCTGGGCATAATCAAAAAGCTCGTTCACGGTCTTACAGCGCAGAATACCGGACATGGTGAACAGCCCGTCATAAATCACATCTGATCCTGCCAGAGCCCCTGTGTGAGAGGCAGCCGCCCTTGCTCCGGCAACAGAGGAACCTGACTTGATAGCGATAACATGGGTGGGGTTGGTACCGGAAGTCATCTTCCGAACTTCAGTGATGAACTCTTCTGCACTACGGCTCAACTCTTCCATATAAATCATGACCACATCCGTATCCGGGTCCTTGTGGTAGTAGCGCAGCAAATCCAGTTCATCCACATCCGCCTTGTTGCCGATGGAAATAAATTTGGAAAACCCAAACCCTTTGTCTGCTGCATAATCCAGTACAGCTGTGCACAATGCCCCGCTCTGGGAAATAAACGACACATTGCCCGGGGCCGGCATGCGTCCGGAAAAACTGGCATTCAATGAAACTTTGGGAGATGGATTGATCACCCCCAGACAGTTGGGACCCACCAGCCGGACCCCGGCATCGGTACACAAGGATTTTATCTGCTTTTCAATACCAGCGCCTTCTCCCCCCACTTCCTTGAAACCGGCAGATACGATCACAATGCCTTTCACCCCTTTGGCAATACACGCTTTTACAGATGCCAGAGCAGCTTTGGGCGGCAGGATAATCATAGCAAGATCAATTGGATCCGGAATATTGGTGATACTGGTATAGCACTTCACACTGAGAACGGACCTGGCTTTGGGGTTCACCGGATACAAGGTGCCTTTATAGCCGCCGGACAGAATATTGGCAAAAATATCGTGGCCCACCTTACCCTTCTGGGTTGAGGCACCAACCACGGCAATTGTTTCCGGTGCAAAAATTGCATCCAGTTTATCCATGAGTCCCCTTTTTCAAACCCAACGTAACATTACCCCGGTCAAAAACAAAGCCGGGGTCAGACCTGCATTCTTTCTTTTTCAAGCCTGACCCCGAAACATGGTTACAAGATAACGCTGTAAATTAATTTATCCCAAGGCTCAACTTGGCAGACCTGAGGGTATTTTTCATCAGCATGGCAATGGTCATGGGGCCCACCCCGCCAGGCACCGGGGTGATTTTACCGGCAATTTCCTTGGCTGCATCAAAATCCACATCCCCTTTAAGAATGGCTTTTCCGGTTTTTTCATTCATGCCCACCCGGTTGACTCCCACATCAATGACCGTGGCACCGGGTTTGATCCATTCGGGTTTCACCAGATCCGGCACGCCAGCTGCCACAATAAGGATATCCGCGCGTTTGCAGTGGCTGGCAAGATCTTTGGTCCGGGTATGAACAATGGTCACTGTAGCGTTGGCTCCAACCCCTTTCTGGGCCATCATCATGGCAATGGGTTTGCCCACGATGTTGGAACGGCCCACCACCACAACTTCCGCACCTGAGGTCTCCGTGCCCGAGCGTACAATCATTTCCTGAATTCCGGCCGGAGTGCAGGGCAGAAATTTGACCTCGTCTCCTCCGATCATCAGCCTGCCCACATTCACCGGATGAAAAGCATCCACATCCTTGTCCGGATTGATGGCATTGAGCACTTTTTTGTCATCAATGTGTTTGGGCAGGGGCAGCTGCACCAGAATACCATGGATCTCGGGATCATTGTTATATTTATCAATCAACGCCAGCAGGTCTTTTTCAGAAATATCTTCCGGCTGATCATCCTGGATTTCATGGAATCCCAAGCTTATGGCTGTTTTCACTTTAAGGGTTACATAACTGATGGATGCCGGGCTGGACCCCACAAGGATGGTCACAAGACCAGGCACCTTGCCGTGATTTTGTTTCATCTGATCGACTTCCTCTTTGATTTCCCCGAGGATAGCCTTTCTGATTTCAGTTCCGCTGATAATTTGCGCTGTCATATTTTTTTCTCCAAACATTCATAAAGGGTTGACCCATAACCGGCCCTGGCCTGAAAGCCTGCAAAAACACCGGTTACGGGATTTGGTCTAACCTATGTACATTTGTACATGTAATCTGTGCAAACGGGATTAGAATACACCTTCCACCTTGCCGGTTTCCACATCCACATCAACCCGCTTGAATGCCGGGTTGGAGCCGGTACCCGGCATGAGGCTGATGGCTCCTGCTACAGGAACGATGAACCCGGCACCGCCATAGGTCAGAACCTCACGGATGGTCAGTCTCCAGCCTTTTGGCACACCTTTGAGGGCAGGATTGTCAGACAGAGACAAATGGGTTTTCACCATGCACATGCCCAGACCGGCCAGTTCAGGATCAGCCTGGATTCTGGCAAGCGATTTTTCCGCTTCAGCAGAATAATCAACCCCGTCAGCCCCGTACACTTCTTTGGCAATGAGTTCGATTCTTTGCTTGATGGGCATATCCAGTTCATAGAGGAATTTAAATTCTGTTTTTTCTTCACAGGCCTCCACAACGGTTTCAGCAAATTCAATGGCACCCTCTCCGCCCAGTTCCCAGTGACGGGACAGGGCCACCCTGGCACCTTCAGCCTCACACAGCTCTCTGACCTTGGCAATTTCCGCATCAGTGTCAGTGTAAAAGGCATTGATGCAGACAACCGGAGAAATACCTGCTTTTCTGACGTTCTTGATATGATGAATGAGATTATCGCAACCCTTGGCCACCCATTCAACATTTTCAGTGGAATATTCTTCCGGCATGGGTTTGCCCGGCACAGGCACTGGTGCACCACCATGACATTTAAGAGCCCGGATGGTGGCAACCACCACTGCACAGTCAGGCGTGAGACCGGAATAGCGGCATTTGAGGTTCCAGAATTTTTCAAATCCGATATCTGCACCGAATCCGGATTCAGTAACATGGTAATCCGCCAGTTTCAGACCTACCTTGTCAGCGATGATGGAACTCTGGCCGATGGCGATGTTGGCAAAGGGACCGGCATGGACAATGACCGGCTGGCCCTCGAGGGTCTGCATCAAAGACGGATTCAGTGCATCCACCATCCAGGCTGTCATGGCCCCGGCCACCTGAAGATCTTCTGTGGTTACCGCTTTGCCTTTTTTGTTGTAGGCCACAACAATCTTGCCCATTCTTTCACGCATATCCTTGAGGTCATTGGCCAGAGACAGGATGGCCATGACCTCGGATGACACGGCAATGGCGAATTTGGATTTCATCATGTATCCATCTGCTTTGCCGTTGACTCCGTCAATCCCGATGATGATGTTTCTCAATGCCTGACAGCAGAAGTCAATAACCCAGCCCATTTCCACGTTGGTAGGATCAATGTCCAGTCGTTTCATGCCGGACAGCCGTTCCAGCTGCTCGTCGGTGTAGTTTCTTTCATGCTGCATCCGGGAGGTCAGGGCCACCATGGCCAGGTTGTGGGCATTCATGATGGCATTGATATCACCGGTAAAGCCCAGAGAAAACGGGGTTAAAGGAATACACTGGGCCAGGCCGCCGCCTGCAGCAGATCCCTTGATGTTCATGGTAGGCCCGCCGGAAGGCTGACGGATGGCGGCACATACATTTTTGCCAAGCTTTCCCAGACCCTGGACAAGGCCCATGGAGGAAGTAGATTTTCCTTCTCCCAGAGGAGTGGGGGAGATGGCGGTAACATCAATGTATTTACCATTGGGTTTGTCTTTCAGACGTTCCATTACTTTTTTGAAATCAATCTTGCCGATGTAATGGCCCTGAGGCAGCAGTTCTTCTTCAGTCAATCCCAGTTTCTCGCCGATTTCATAAATTTTCAGCATGGATTTTTCAGCATCTTGCGCAATTTCCCAATCCTGGTGTTTGGTTGGATCTAGTGCCATGGTTTACTCCTTTGTTGATTTGGACTCTGAACGAGCCAGTGATAAAAATACATATAAAACAAAGCGTTACGCTTATTGTTACCAGTGGCCTGGTGATATGGTTGCCCGTTAGTGTACCTACTATATAAATAAACGCAAAAAATCAATAGTTTTCACACCGTGATACTTTATTAAAGTGTATTTTTCCAGCATAATGGAACCAGACATGCAGTTTTTGCAAAAAACACAGGTCCGATTCCAGGACAAAAAAATCCGGTCCTCATTCCTGAAAACCCGAAAAATAATTATATTTTTTCATGGAAAAATCAATATTTTTCTCACA
>JAABUB010000128.1 GCA_011389575.1 Desulfotignum sp.
TCAACCGGATCCTGCATAAACCCTTCACTGATGATGCGTTTAAAAAAGCTGTCCGCACATATGTTTCAGAATAATGGACTGGTCATATCCTGGACCAAAACAGTGCTGGCATTGTGCAGGCCGCCCAGGATGCAGGCGGTGATCAAAAACGTAAGGACATGAAATGATACGCAAAGCAATACTTGATGATGTGCATACCATCCATGCGTTACTTCAGCTGTACAATAAGCGCGGAGAACTGCTGGCCCGGCCTTTGAGCAAGCTGTATGACCATTTACGCGATTTCTGGGTATTTGAAGATTCCCAAACCGGCAAGGTTACGGGGTGCTGCGCATTGCAGTTCTGCTGGGAAGATCTGGCTGAAATCCGGTCCCTGGCAGTGGCCCCGGAGCACACAGGCCGGGGAATCGGCACCCTGCTCACGGAACGGAGCATACAGGAAGCATTTTATTTCAAGATAAAAGATCTGTTCACCCTGACCTACCGGCCCAGTTTTTTTCAGCAGTTCGGGTTCGGCATTATCGACAAAAACGATCTTCCCATAAAAGTCTGGTCGGACTGCATCGGGTGTGTGAGCTTTCCCAACTGTGATGAAACCGCCATGCTCAAGAAATTGTAACCATCACCCTTCAGAAGTATAGATCATCTTGTAGGGAATGGGGGCCCGGTGCAACACCGAGGGCTTTGGCAGGAGATGCTCTTCCGCCACAGTGAGCCAGTTGGCATCCGGTTTGAGCTCCCGCAGGCGCCCGCCCTCCGAGGGCAGAGCATGGCTGGTATAATCATAGTAGACCTGGAGTATGCATACAAAACTTCTGCGCTGGCGGGCAACCACATAATTTTTGGTAAAACTGTTTCTGGACATCCCCCCCAGCTCTGACAGATATTTTATTTTGTCTTCAGGCAGTTTGACCAGAACCGCTTTGGAGACCCCTTTTTCATCGATACGCAGCAGGTTTCTGGATTCACTGGATGATACATACACGGTGGTGATGCCGTCCAGATGCCGGAAATACTGGGCTGCCACAACCGCAGCGGTACGCCTGCCGCCGGCCATCATGGTCACCCCATAGTATTCAAACAGTTTTTTCTGAAGATATTCGGCATATTTGTCCCCTTTTTCATATAAATCCTTGGAAATATACCGCAGATTTTTGGCCAGATCCTCTGATGCTTCGGCAATGGGCCAGTCCACCCGGACATGGAAATGGGTCAGCGCATACTGGATCCTGGTCTGTCTACTGCGCTGAATGAGCAGGGCATAATCCACCGGCAGAAGGGACCGGAGCAGGGCAAAAAACTGGTCGGTTTCAAAATATTTGATGTTGCGGTTGAAATTTTCCACATTGGGAAAGTACTTATGCCGCAAAAGATTGGTTTTGGTGGTTTTGTTGGCATCAAAATACCGGATGTATTTTTTGTGTTTGTCCTGGAGGGCCTCTTCACAGAATATGATAAGAAACGAGTTCTGTGCATCGAACTCAATGGATGGAATTCTGGCCCGGGGCTTGAGTTCCCGAAGTTCCACAAAAGGATACGGGGTGCGCATGCGCAGAAAATTGTTGTATGATCCCACCAGGGAATAGCCGATGACAAACTGGTCGAGTTCATCCCGCAGTACTTCATAATAGGATCTTCTGAGCCGGTTTTCCCTGCTCAGGCACTCTCTTTTTTTACAAAAATCAACCATTTTCATTCCTTGTCAGAGCGTGGGGTCAGGCTTGGCTTATTGGCTTTATTGCGGCCCTTTGCAATAAGCCAATAAGCCAAGCCTGACCCCACTTGATTACGCTTTTTCCAGCGCTGCAACACCCGGCAGTTTTTTCCCCTCCATTAAATGTAAAAAAGCACCGCCCCCGGTGGACACATGGGTAACCTCATCGACAATGCCGCATTCTCTGGCAGCAAGACCGGTATCACCGCCGCCCACAATACTGACAGCATCTGCATCAGCCATTGCCCGGCCCACAGCGCAGGTGCCCTCCATGAAGGCAGGCATTTCAAAAACCCCCATGGGGCCGTTCCACACAATGGTTTTGGCTTTGCCTATGGCAGCACAAAACTGGTCAATGGTTTTGGGACCGATATCCATGGCCATCCATTCGTCAGGAATGGCATCAAGGGAAACCGTCTTTTTCGGTGCATTTTGATCAAAGGCCCCGGCAACAACCAGATCCCGGGGCAACATCAGATCAATGCCATTTTCTCCGGCTTTTTCCATAATCCTGGCAGCGGTTTCCTGCTGGTCTTTTTCCACACGGGATCCTTTGGTATCCACACCCTGGCTGCGCAAAAATGTATTGGCCATGGCACCGCCGATGAGCATCTGGTCCACAAACTGGAGCATGTTTTCCAGGGCTGCCAGCTTGCCGGACACTTTGGCTCCCCCGATGACTGCCATCAAAGGCCTTTGGGGATTTTCCACACGATCGTAGTATGTGCGCACCTCTTTTTCAAGTAAAAACCCGGCAGCAGATTCCGGGGCATGGGCCACAATCCCGGTGACAGAAGCCTGATCCCGGTGGGATACGGCAAAGGCATTGTTGACATAGACATCGCACAATGATGCCAGTTTTTCTGCAAACCCGGCATCATTGGATTTTTCCTCCGGGTAAAACCGCAGGTTTTCCAGCATCAGGATATCCCCGTTTTTCATTGTTTTGATCTGCTGTTCCACTTCGGGCCCAATACAGTCCTTGACAAAGCGCACTTTTTGGCCCAGGATCTCGGAAAGACGGGCTGCCGCCGGAGCAAGGCTTAAGCGTTCCTCATACTTGCCTTTGGGCCTGCCCAGGTGGGAGGCCAGAATGATTTTCGCATGCCTGGCCGTAAGATAATGGATCAGATCCAGGGTCTGCCGTATCCTGTTGTCATCGGTGATATTGCCCTGGTCATCCATGGGCAGATTGTAATCCACACGGACAAAAATTTTTTTGCTTTCCACTGATATATCTCTGACTGATTTCATGTATTCCTCCTTTTTTCTCGGGCCTGGACCCGCCTGTGGACCTGCTTTTTTCGGGACCAGCGTTCAAAAAAATTCATCAGCCCGGCCTGCTCACTGCGGTCAATGATTTCCTCTTCCACTTTGGCCCCGTCTTTTGTGGCCATGGCATGGCGCAGACACCGGGTTTTTACCGGACAATGAAAAAAACACGCCTCCGGGGTCTGGCGCAGCCCGTTTTCCTGCATGGGAAACACCTTTTCAAGATCACCAAAACAAAGGGGCAGTTCATCTTCGGATTTCATTGTGTTTTTTGAAATTCCTTATGGTATTGGTCTATCAAACCCTGGGCCGCAAAGCTGAAAACACCCTGGCCGCCGATAATCAGATGTTCATGAACGGTTATGCCCACAAACCCTAAGGCAAACAGCAGTTTGCGGGTAATGTCCACATCATGTGTGGAAGGACTTACATCACCCGACGGGTGGTTGTGGGCAAAAATCACGGCTGCTGACTGGTGCTGGAGCGCTCGGATGATAACTTCTCTTGGATACACCGAGCTGCTGGTCAGGCTGCCGGAAAACAGAATCTCCGATGCCAGTACCCGATTTTTGGCATCCAGGAAAACAGCGGCAAAATGCTCTTTGCCTTTAAAACCGATGGTGTGGTGTAAATAGTGCTTTAAATCATCCAGGTTGTTCACCACATCCCGGTCCAGAATTTTGGATTCCAGATACCGGTCTGCCACGGATTTGACCAGGCGAATGCCCAGGCAGTTGGCTGTGCCCACCCCGGACACCCGGCACAGATCTTTCACATCTGCTTCCAGCACCGCCTGAAAGCTTTTAAATTTTTTCATCAAATCCTTGGCTGTCTGTTTGCAGTCTTTTCTGGGTGTGTTCAAAGACAGCAGCAGCTCGATTACCTCATAATCATGGAATCCGCCAAGCCCCCCGGTTAAAAACCTTTCCCGCAGGCGCTTGCGGTGTCCCGCCCCTTTGTGTTCTTTTTCAGGCCGGGTCTGTTCCATCCTCTGGCTGGATTGCAGGGTCAAGGTCATCCTCCTCCCCTTCTTCCTCAAAAAGCCGGGCAATACCGATGAGTTTTTCTTTTTCCGCCAGGTTGATAAGCCGAACCCCCTGGGTGTTGCGGGAAATGATGTTGATGCCGCTGATATCGGTGCGGATCAGTTTGCCCTTGTCTGTTACCATCATGAGTTCGTCGTTGTCATCCACCAGGGCCAGGGCCACCATATTTCCATTGCGCTCGGAGGTTTTGATGGAAAAAACACCCTTGCCCCCCCGGGTCTGGGTACGATATTCATCCACAGCCGTGCGTTTTCCATATCCGTTTTCCGTGACGGTCAAAAGGGTGTGCTGTTCTCCGAGCACCTCCATTCCCACCACCCGGGAATCTTGTGCAATGCGCATGCCCCGGACCCCCATGGATCCTCTGGCGGTTGCCCGGATATCGGATTCCTGAAACCGGATCACCTTGCCGCCGGCAGATCCCAGGAAAATATCCATGCTGCCGTCGGTGATCCGGGCAGCAATCAGTTCATCATCCGGGGCCAGCTTCACCCCGATCAACCCCCCGGTCCTGGCTCTGGAATAGGCCATGAGATCGGTTTTTTTCACCCGTCCTTTGCGGGTGGCCATGACCACATACCAGTTTTCCACAAATTCATTCACCGTGAGCAACGTGGCCAGGGTTTCTCCTTCTTCAAAATTCAGCAGATTGACAATGGCCTTGCCCAGGCTGGACCGGCCGGCCATGGGCAGTTCATATACCTTGGCCTGGTAGACTTTGCCGAAATTGGTAATAAACAATACTGTGGCATGGGTGGATGCCACAAACAGATGTTCCACAAAATCATCTGTCTTGGTGCCCATGGCGGTTTTTCCCTTGCCCCCCCGGTGCTGGCTGGCATACAGGGTAACCGGATTGCGCTTGATATACCCGGACCGGGTCACGGTCACCACCATGTCTTCTTCGGCAATCAGATCTTCGATACTGATATCGGCCGTACTCTCCACAATCCGGGTACGGCGCTGGTCCCCGAACTCTTCAGACAGTTCCGTAAGTTCGTCTTTTACCAATCCCCTGACCACTTCGTCACTGGCCAGAATTTCCTTGTACCAGGCAATATCCTTGAGAAGATCGTTGTATTCACTGATAATTTTTTCCTGTTCCAGGCCGGTGAGGCGCTGAAGCCGCATGTCCAGAATAGCCTGGGCTTGGACCGGGGTCAAGTCAAAGGTGGTGATCAGTCCGTTTTTGGCCTCTTCCGGGGACCGGGATCTTCTGATCAGGGCCACCACCTCATCCAGGTGGTCCAGGGCGATTTTCAGCCCTTCCAGGATATGGGCCCGTTCCTCGGCCTTTCTGAGATCATATCTTGTCCGCCGGATGATCACATTTTTCCGGTGTTCTATGAAATGCACCAGAATATCCTTGAGGGTGAGCAGCTCGGGCCGGTTGTTCACCACCGCCAGAAAAATAATGCCGAATGAGGTCTGAAGATTGGTGTGTTTATACAGCTGGTTGGTCACCACTTCAGCCATCTGGTCCCGCTTGAGCCCCACGGCGATACGCATGCCCTGACGGTCGGATTCATCCCGGACAAAGGAGGCACCGGTGATCACCTTGTCCCGCATGAGTTCCGCAATCTTTTCCACCAACTTTGCCTTGTTCACCTGGTAGGGCAGCTCGGTGACAACAATGGTTTCCTGGCCGGTTTTCTTATTTTCCTCCACCTCTACTTTGGCCCGCAGGGTGATGATCCCCCTGCCGGTGCTGTACGCCTCATAGATTCCTTTGGTACCGTAAATATGACCCCAGGTGGGAAAATCCGGGCCGGGAATATACTGCATCAGGTCTCTGATGCCCATATCCGGGTTGTCAATCAATGCTTTGAGTCCGCCGATCACCTCCAAAATATTATGGGGCGGGATATTGGTGGTCATGCCCACGGCAATCCCGGATGATCCGTTCACCAGCAGAGCGGGAAACCTGGTGGGAAGCACGGCAGGCTCATCCAGGGTTTCATCGTAGTTGGGGATGAAATCCACGGTCTCTTTTTCCAGATCCGCCAGCAGCTGATGGGAAAGTTTGCGCATGCGGATTTCCGTATACCGCATGGCAGCCGGTGAATCCCCGTCCACAGACCCGAAGTTGCCCTGCCCGTCCACCAGGGTGTAGCGCAAAGAAAAATCCTGGGCCATGCGCACAATGGTGTCATACACGGCAGAATCCCCGTGGGGGTGATATTTACCGATGACATCACCCACAATACGCGCGGATTTTTTATAGGGTTTGTTCCAGTCATTGCGCAGCTGCTGCATGGCATACAATACCCGCCGGTGAACGGGTTTGAGTCCGTCGCGCACATCCGGCAGAGCCCGGCCGATGATGACGCTCATGGCATATTCAAGATAGGATTGTTTCATCTCCTTCTCGATACTGGTCAGATTGGTCTCGTTTTGGATCATCTAAATCTTAACTCCGAAAATAAATTAACTTTTTTTTAATTTTACCGGCTCAACCATGGATTGAAAACTGG
>JAABUB010000129.1 GCA_011389575.1 Desulfotignum sp.
CACGAATATTCCGGATCCCAATACTCCGGATTCGAATACTCCGGACCCGAATAGTTCAAAAATGCCCAATGTTGCGGACATACTGGTGGAGGCCCTGCCCTATATCCAGCGGTTTTCCACCAAAACCATTGTCATCAAGTATGGCGGCCATGCCATGGTGGATGAAAAGTTAAAACGCGATTTTGCCAATGACATCACCCTGCTCAAATTCATCGGCATCAATCCGGTTGTGGTGCACGGCGGTGGTCCCCAGATCAGCAAGGTGCTGTCCGCCATGGGCATCACCTCCACATTCATCCGGGGGATGCGGTATACGGATGATGCCACCATGGATGTGGTGGAGATGGTTTTAGGCGGCAAGGTCAACAAGGACATTGTGGCCCGGATCAACCAGGAAGGGGGCAGGGCTGTGGGCCTCACCGGCAAGGACGGCAGCCTGATCCTGGCGGAAAAAATGAAGATATATGTCCAGGATGACCGGGAAAAACCCCCGGAGATCATCGATCCGGGCATGGTGGGGGATGTGGTGTCAGTGAACCCGGAGATTATCCATACCCTGACCGCAAAAGGGTTTATTCCCATTATAGCGCCGGTGGGTATCGGCAAAAAAGGGGAGACCTATAACATCAATGCAGATGTGGTGGCATCAAAGATTGCCGCATCCCTGGCAGCGGAGCGCCTGATTCTGGTGACTGATGTGGATGGTGTTCTGGATCAGGATCAGAAACTGGTGTCTTCCGTCAATGGCAACGATATCCGGCAGATGATCCAAGACCGTCAGATACAGGGCGGCATGATTCCCAAGGTGGAGTGTGCCCTGGCCGCATTGAAGAGCGGGGTGAAAAAGGCCCATATCATCAATGGAAAAATTTCTCATGCTGTGCTGCTGGAGCTGTTTACGGATTCGGGGATCGGGACCCAGGTGGTGGAATGAGGCGGAGGATGCCGGTCATGCAGGGTGACGTAGTTGGATTGTATGCCGCCCCGGCCGGCAGCCTGTGCCCGGCCCGAGATCGTGATCTGACGGTCCGGTCACAGGCTGCCGGCCGGGGCTCACCTTGATACAGTATTTTGGAACCCTTCACAGGTCCAAAGAAAATGTTGAACAGTTTCATCAAAAAGCTAACCGCTAAAAGGAACTTACATGGATACCCGGGAAAAAACCGAAGAATATGTCTGCCAGACCTATGTGCGCCAGGGAAATGCATTTGTCAGTGGAAAAGGCATGTACCTGACCGATGAAGACGGGCAGGTGTATACCGATTTTCTGGCCGGGATTGCTGTGTGCAATTTAGGCCACTGTCATCCGGAGGTTACCGCAGCTATCCGGGAACAGGCCGGCAGGCTGGTGCATGTGTCCAATCTGTTTTACACGCAGCCCCAGGCGGATCTGGCCCGGGCGCTGGTGGAAAACAGTTTTGCCGACCGGGTGTTTTTTGCCAATTCCGGGGCTGAGGCCAATGAAGCAGCCATCAAGCTTGCCAGGCGGTATTTTCAGCAGAACGGAGATAAAAAACGGTTTCGGATCATCACCATGGTCGGATCCTTTCACGGCCGGACCATGGCCACTTTGACCGCCACCGGCCAGGATAAGATAAAACAGGGGTTTTACCCCCTGCTGGAGGGATTTTCCCATGTGCCGTTCAATGACCTTGCCGCCCTGGAAAAGGAACTGGATGACACGGTGTGTGCGGTGATGATGGAACCTGTCCAGGGGGAAGGCGGGGTGATCCCGGCGGATCATGACTATCTTGCAGGGGTGCGGGCATTGTGTGACAGGACAGGCACCCTGCTCATATTTGATGAAATCCAGACCGGTATGGGCCGGTGCGGCACCTTGTTCGCCCATGAAGCCTATGGGGTGACCCCGGATATCATGACACTTGCCAAGGCCCTGGGAAACGGTGTTCCCATCGGTGCCATGCTGGCCACACAAGCGGCTGCAAAGGGATTTGCCCCGGGCAGCCACGGATCCACCTTCGGGGGTACCCCCCTGGCCACGGCTGCCGGGTGCAAAACCCTGGAGATCATTTCCGATCCTGACTTTCTTTCGCAGGTCCGGGAAAAAGGCCGGTATTTCAAAAAACAGCTCAATGCGCTCAAGGCAAAGTATCCCCGCATCCGTCAGGTCCGGGGAGCAGGGTTGCTTTTGGGCATGGAAATTGATAAGAATGCCCCCTTTTTTGTGGAAAATTGTTTTAAAAAAGGGTTTATTATTAACGCCATCCAGGATAAAGTCCTGAGATTTGCACCACCATTGATTGTTGAAAGCGCAGACATTGACCGGCTGGTGGCTGTGCTGGACAGCCTGTTTGAAAGAGGAGACATGGCGTGAAAAAAGACCTGTTGTCATTACTGGACCTGGAAAAAACCGATTTCGACCATCTGTTCACCCGGGCACTGGCGCTGAAAAAACGCTATGCCAGGGGAATTTTTGACAAAATTCTCACCGGAAAGACCCTGGGCCTGATTTTTGACAAAAAATCCACCCGGACCCGCATCGCCTTTGAAACCGCCATGATTCAACTGGGGGGGCATCCTATTTACATGAGCACCCAGGATACCCAGATTTCCAGAAACGAGCCGGCAAAGGACACGGCCCGGGTCCTGTCCCGGTACATCGACTGCCTGGCCATGCGGACCTTTGACCACTCCCTGGTAAAAGAGTTTGCCCGGGCATCCGCCATTCCCGTGATCAATGCCCTTACCGATTCCTTTCATCCCTGCCAGATCCTGAGCGACATCATGACGGTGATCGAACACAAGGACGGGTACAATAATGTGAAGATCGCCTGGGTGGGGGACGGCAACAATGTGGCCAATTCATGGGTCAATGCCGCCAGTGTCCTGGGGCTGAACCTTGTTGTGGCATGCCCTGAAGGCCATATGGTCAACCCGGAGATCATCCGGGCGGCCGGGGCCGACACCATGGACCACATTGTTTTCACCACTGACCCTGTGGCGGCGGTGAAAAACGCGGATGTGGTTTATACGGATGTATGGGCCAGCATGGGGGATGAAGAAGAGCTGGCAGGACGGCTGGCTGCATTTGAAGGATTCCAGGTGAACAAGGACCTGCTCTCCCATGCAAGGCCGGATGTCCTGGTGATGCACTGTCTGCCCGCCCACAGGGGCGAAGAGATTGCAGAAGATGTGCTTGAGGCTTCAGGGGCCGCATTCTGGGACCAGGCGGAAAACAAACGCCACATGCACAAAGCCATCCTGGAGGCCCTGATTTCAGGGTAAACCAGCCAGACAAAAATGCCTGACAACCATAAGCAGCTAACAGCTAAAAGCTAAAAGCCAACCCACACAGGAATAAACACATGAGTGACAAATTATGGGGGGGGCGGTTTTCAGAAGATACCGATACCCTGGTGGAAAAATTCAATGCCTCCATTGATGTGGACAAACGGTTGTATGCCAGTGATATAGAAGGCAGCATGGCCCACCTGAAGATGCTGGCAAAACAGAAAATCATCTCTGAAAATGAAGCAGATCAGCTTATGGCCGGGCTGGAAAGTGTTAAAGCCAGGATTGAAAACAATGAACTGGCCTTTTCCCACCAACTGGAAGATATCCACATGCATGTGGAGGATGCCCTGGGAAAAGAGTGCGGGGACCTGGCCAAAAAGCTGCACACCGCAAGGAGCAGAAACGACCAGGTGGCCCTGGATATCCGCATCTTTCTGAAAAAAGAAACCCGGCAGATCATGGATTTGATAACCGGTTTTCAACAGCAGCTGGTGAATCTGGCCCATGCTCACCTGGATGTTATCATGCCGGGATACACCCATATGCAGCGGGCCCAGCCTGTTTTGTTTGCCCACCATCTCATGGCATATTATGAGATGTTCAAACGGGACAAAGAACGGTTTGCCGATGCCTACAGGCGCATGGATGCCATGCCCCTGGGCACGGCGGCCCTGGCCGGCACCACCTATCCGCTGGACAGAGAATATACCCGAAAGATTCTGGGGTTTGACCGGCTGTGTGAAAACAGCATGGATGCGGTGTCTGACAGAGACTTTGTCATGGAATTCATCTCCCATGCCGGCATATGCATGATCCATTTGTCCCGGCTGTCTGAAGAGCTGATCCTCTGGTCCTCTTCTGAATTTTCTTTCATCAGCATCTCCGATGCCTTTACCACCGGGTCCAGTATCATGCCCCAGAAGAAAAACCCGGATGTGGCCGAACTGGTCAGAGGAAAGACCGGTCGGGTGGTGGGCAGCCTGGTTGCCATCATGACAACCATGAAATCTCTGCCCATGGCCTATAACAAGGATATGCAGGAAGACAAGGAACCCCTGTTCGATACTGTGGATACCCTGGCCGTTTGCCTGGAGGTCTATACAAGGATGTTTCCCCATATACAGGTGAATGCCGACAATATGCGGGCTGCCTGTAAACAGGGGTTCTTGAATGCCACGGATTTTGCCGACTTTCTGGTGAACAGGGGTATGCCGTTCCGTCAGGCCCATGCTGTGGCAGGAAATGCTGTGGCAAAAGCCTTGGAAACCGGCAGGGAACTCGATGATATGCCCCTTGCGGAACTGCAGAAATTCAGTGACCTGGTGTCCCGGGATATTTTTGATTTTATTTCCCTGGACCAGATGATTGCCCGCAGGGTTTCCGCCGGCGGCACAGCCTTTGCCAATGTGCGGGCAGCGGTGGAAAAAGCACAAAAGGAGCTGCACCCATGACACGTTTCAGAACCATTTTTATTCCTTTTGCCTGTGCCGTTATTTTCCTGGGCCTGATCCAGGCTGCAGGATGCGGAAAAAAAACACCCCTGGACCTTCCGGAAAAACCGGGCCAGGCCCTGACAGCCCCGGAAAACCTGAAAGCGATTGTCACAGATTCCCGCATCACCCTGACCTGGACCCATTCACCGGATCCGGAAAATGCGGTACTTGCACCACGGTATTTTGCGGTTTCCATGGCGATACTTGAGGACTGCGAAGGTTGCCCCCTGGTCTTCAGGGCCGTGGGGCAGACATCCATGCCCCGTATGGTGTTTGAGATGCCGGTTGTTGATACCTCCATTCCCCGGTATTTCCGGGTACAGGCGGTGGGGGACAATGATATCCGGTCTGACTATTCCGCCACTGTTGTGGTTGAAAAATAATGGCACCCCAAACCACTGCCTACCTGAGCATCGGGTCCAACAAAGGAGACAAGGTTGCCAACCTGCATCTGGCCATTGCCTGCCTGGATGTTCATCCATCGCTCGAGGTAACGGCTGTTTCCAGGTTTTATAAAACCCAGCCCCAGAATTTTGTGGATCAGGACTGGTTTGTGAACGCTGCAGTGAAAATTTTAAGTGATAGTTCTGATCCCCTGGTTCTGCTCTCCATTTTAAAGCAGATTGAAACCCAGATGGACAAGCAGGGAAAACCTTTCCGGTTCGGCCCCAGAAAAATTGATCTGGATATCATTTATTTTACAGACATGGTCATGAAAACAGATACCCTTGAAATTCCCCATCCCAGGATGCATGAAAGAAGTTTTGTTTTACAGCCCATGTGTGATATAGGACCCGGGGTAATTCATCCGGTATTGAAAATAACTACCAGAAAATTATTCAAAAAAATTGAAAAACAGGAAAACCAGGCGGTAATCGCTCTGGATAAGGAGGACTGACGTGAAATTTTTTATTGATACAGCCAATATCGACCAGATCAAGGATGCCAACAGCATGGGCATGGTGGATGGTGTCACCACCAACCCCTCTTTGATTGCCAAAGAAGACGGTGAATTCAAGGACATCATTGCCCTGATCTGCAGGGAAGTGGCAGGCCCTGTGAGTGCCGAGGTGATCAGCCTGGAATATGCGGGCATGGTATCCGAAGCCCGGGATCTGGCAAAGATTGCCGATAATATTGTGGTGAAAATTCCCATGACCGTGGACGGGCTCAAGGCGGTGAAAACCCTGAGTGAAGAAGGCATCAAAACCAATGTCACCCTGGTCTTTTCTGCGCTGCAGGCCCTGATGGCTGCCAAAGCCGGTGCCACATACGTGTCTCCTTTTGTGGGCCGCCTGGATGATCTGGCAGAAGACGGCATGAAACTGGTGGATGAAATTGCCCAGATTTTTGCCAATTATGATTTTGATACGGAAATTATCGTGGCCAGCGTGAGAAGCTCTCTGCATGTGCTCGATTCCGCTCTTCTGGGTGCTGATATTGCCACTATCCCCTACGGGGTGTTGAAAAAACTGGCAGGCCACCACATGACCGACAAGGGCATTGCATCCTTTCTTGCGGACTGGAATAAAAAGAATGCGTGAACCAGCATTTGCTGGTCATGATATGTCTCAGAAGCAGATACTGCATATTTTGCCCAAATTGATGTTGACAAAAAAGCTGGAACCTTATATAAATTTCTTTTGTTTGCTGAGCGGGAATAACTCAGTGGTAGAGTGCGACCTTGCCAAGGTCGAAGTCGCGGGTTCAAATCCCGTTTCCC
>JAABUB010000130.1 GCA_011389575.1 Desulfotignum sp.
TCTGCCATGTACAACCTGGCTGTGGTGGTGGATGACATAACCATGGGCATCAACACCATTATCAGGGGAGATGACCATCTGATCAACACTCCCAAGCAGATCCTCATCTATCAAGCTTTGGGAGCGGACCTGCCAATATTCGGACATGTGCCCATGGTGCTGGGACCGGACAAAGCCCGGCTGAGCAAGCGGCACGGGGCCATGTCCGTGGAAGAATACCGGAAAATGGGGTATCTTCCGGATGCCGTGATCAACTATCTGGTACGGCTGGGATGGTCCCACGGGGACCAGGAGTTTTTTACCCGCAAAGAACTGATCGAAAAATTCGACCTGGCCCACCTGGGCCGGTCTGCTTCCATGTTTGACATGCAAAAGCTGACCGCATTGAATGCCAGGCATATCCAGGCAAAATCAGCAGAGGAACTGACCCCGGCACTGCTGCCCCTTTTAAAGGACCAGGGCATTGCAGCAGAAAATGATACCTTTACCCATAAGGTGATCGCAACCCTGCAGCCCAGAAGCAAAACCCTTGTGGAAATGGCTGAAGCAGCCCGGTTTTATTATGTGGATGCCCCGGACCTGGATGAAAAAGCCGCTGCCAAATTCCTTACCACCGATACCGGGCCCATGCTCACCCGGACAGCTGATGCCATTGACAATCTGCCTGATTACACCCAGGACGGGTTGGAGGAAATTTTTAAAAAAACAATGGACGATTTTAATCTGGGTTTCGGCAAAATTGCCCAGCCATTGCGGGTGGCAGTCACCGGCACCACAGTGAGTCCGGGAATATTCGAGATGCTGCTGGCGTTAGGAAAAGACAAGACGGTTGCGCGCATCAGGCGTGCGGTTTCTTTCATTGCATCCCGGTCTTCTTAAAAAAAAGATCTGTCACTACTGCCCGTACAGCAGACCGGCATACCCCACAAAGGAATCAGACCGGGTATTGTCGTAACTTGTGGCATAATCAAGGACCTGTGCCCTGGTTGTGCCCATTTTTTTTGCAGCAGCAGCAGTGGCAGCCGCTGCCCCGGGGCAGCACATGTTGTGATTGTCCAGGCCCTGGGCAATGATGGCTTTTTCATCCATATCTTTCATAACTTCCAGGGCTTGTGCATCATTGCTGGTTTTGACCCATTCCACGGCATTTTTGCCGGTCCCGGCCGGGGTAAACCCGAAATTGGGACCATAATGGGTCATGTCTGTGGACCCGATCACCCTGATGTTTTTTTTGAAGGCATTGGCGGTTTCCACCACCGTGTTTCCGATGACAGGGGCAAAAAAAGACGGGGCCACCCCGCAGACCACTATCTGCGCATCCGGGAAAAAATATTTGATAAACGGATACTGCAGTTCCAAAGTATTATCATCCACAAATTTTGCCGGGGACCGCTTGCGGATGCTGATATTGTCTGTGACAGCTTCCACCAGGTCTGCATCCACTGCAATGTCCCCCAGCGGTGTTTCAATCTCTCCTTGGGTCATGACAAAGGGTTCTGACTGCTGGTGCATGTGGGCCCCGAACAAGACAATGGTATCCACGGTTGCCGGCGACGAGGGTACCAGACTGGCAATGGTTCGGCAGGCAATACTGCCGGAATAGACCCATCCGGCATGGGGAACAATACCCGCGGCAAAGCTGCCTTTGGCCGGACCTGATTTTTCTGTC
Organism: Desulfotignum sp.; assembly: GCA_011389575.1. Classification (GTDB taxonomy): domain Bacteria; phylum Desulfobacterota; class Desulfobacteria; order Desulfobacterales; family Desulfobacteraceae; genus Desulfotignum. The sequence continues at coordinate 1,670 of JAABUB010000130.1, forward strand.
AAAAATTTCTGGATCGCAGTTTTACATTCTTCTGCCGAGCCCGGATACCAGGCACCGGCAAAGGCAGTGCGTTTTTTTTCCATGGTTCCTCCTTTAGGGCGCTCATGGGATCAGGCCTGGTTTATCGGCTTATGCCAAAGAACCGCAACAGGCCGGGCCTGCCCCCACCCTCATTACTGCATTTTCTATGTTGCGGGTTTTTCCTTTACTTTCTGGCGAATCCACGCCAGCCAGGGATCAAATCCATCCCCTGTTTTGGCTGACAAGGCAAATACCGGCATGTTTGGATGCACTTTTTTCATGTTGTCCACAGCCAGGGGGGCATCAAAATCCAGATAGGGCAAAAGATCCACCTTGTTCAAAATGGCGGCATCCGACACCTGGAACATGAGGGGGTATTTCAATGGTTTGTCTTCTCCTTCAGTGACACTCAACACCACCACCCGGGCATCTTCGCCAATGTCAAACTCTGCCGGGCAGACCAGGTTGCCGATATTTTCCACAATCAGCAGATCCAGATCTTCACATCCCAGTTTTCTGGCAGCGGTATCAATCAACGGGGCCGCCAGGTGGCAGTCCCCCCCGAACTGATCGGTGTTGATCTGGGTTACTTTGGCCCCGGTAACAGACAGGCGGTCTGCATCATTGGTGGTGCAGATATCCCCCACAATCACCCCTGTCCGTATATCGGGCATCAGACAGCCAAGGGTTCTGCACAGGGTTTCGGTCTTTCCGGAACCGGGCGAAGACATCATGTTAAGGACAAAAACATTTTTTTCCCTGAAATAGCTGCGGTTTTTATCTGCCTCTGAAAGATTTTTTTCCAGCACCTGTTTTCGGATCTTGATTTCCATATATCATTTGGCCTTTCTTTATTTCAGGGTCAGTGGAATTTAGTTTCAACTTTGTATATACAGGACTAATGCCCTGAGCGAAGTCTCCGGTTTGATGCAATGAATTGCTCCACAGCGGCGGCAAGGAGTTCGGATCGTTTCATTCCGTATTTGCCCCTGTATTCATCCACATCGGAAAGAAGAGAGGCTGGAAATATTACATTAAACCGTTTTTTGGGTTCACTGTTTTTTTTATTTTTCGGCCTGGGAATGGGTTTGCCATATTTTTTTGCAGCTTCAAGCCACAATTGCATGGCTGTTTCTACTTCCCGCAACGCTTCCTCCGGTGTTTCGCCAAATGCAGAACATCCTTTAAGCTCTTCTATTTCAGCTATAAAATCCCCGTCTCCCCCTGGATCGGGAAATATTTTTACTGTATATTGCATACCTTTAAGTTTGATATTGTTTTGATTTTGTCTGATTTTCTTTCTCAGCTTTTGTCCTTTTAACAAATCAATTTAAAAAAAACTGCCTTGTCATAAAATAATGTGTTTTTACACATCCGTCAATGTGGATTAAGACACCTGGATATTTGCCATAAGCTTCCCTGATTTTCGATCGCTCTGAGCAGCACTCTATCCCAAGCACCGCCCCTGGAGGTATCCTGTGCCCGGCCCGAGATCTGCGGGGGCCTTATTGCATAAGAACAATGAAGAGCGTTAACCCGTCCTCTGTCTGAAATCCTTCCAGGCAAATTTTATCAGGCCCCCTCCGGATCTGACGGTCCGTTCACAGGACACCTCCAGGGGCTCCCCATAGAAGCATACACTGCTATAGCAAATATTCAGAAGACACATGTCCATCATTCTTGAAGCTCCAGGGAAACAATTTCAATTTCCCTCCCTGAAAGCATTTCAATCTTTCCCTGTTCACAATCCGGGCACTGGAACACCGGGGTGTCGGCTTCCCACTCTGTGCCGCAGCCGGTGCAGCGGATGCGCACCGGCACGGTTTCAATCTCCAGGCGGGCATTTTCCAGCGGGGTGTCTTTGGTGATGATCTCAAAACAGAAAGTCAGGCTGTGTTCCACCACAGAGGAAAGTTTTCCGATTTTCAGGTGCAAAGATGCCACCTGCGGATTGTCCAGATCTTCGGGCAGGGCATCCAGTGCGATCTTCACCAGCTCCTGGGCAATTCCCATTTCGTGCATAACATTCAACTCCTTTTGGGTCAGACACCTTGTTCCCGGTTTTCATGAAACTGCCGCTGAAATACGTCAAACCGGTCATCTCTGATCGCCTGGCGCATTTTTGCCATCAGTTCAAGGTAATAATACAGATTATGGATGGTGTTCAGCCGGTAGGCCAACAGTTCCCTGGATTTGTACAGATGGCGCAGATAGGCACGGGAATAGTTTTGGCAGGTATAGCACCCGCAGGTTTCATCCACCGGGTTTTTGTCAAACCTGAACCGGGCATTGGGGATGTTGATATCGCCCCGGGATGTGAACAGCTTGCCGTTTCTGGCATTGCGTGAGGGCATGACGCAGTCGAACATGTCACACCCCATCCGGGTCAGCTCCACCAGGTTTTCCGGGGTACCCACCCCCATGATATACCGGGGTTTGTTTCCGGGAAGCTGCGGCAGGGTGTGATCCGCCATCTCATACATCATATCCGTGGGTTCTCCCACAGACAGACCACCGATGGCAAATCCTGAAAAATCGATCTGTGTCAGCTGTTCTGCGGAACGGCTGCGCAGCTCTTTGAACATGCCCCCCTGGACAATGCCGAACAGGTTGTTTTGCGCCCCCTGCTTCTGCCAGAAATCATAGCCCCTCCGGGCCCAGGCCGTGGTTTTTTCCAGGGCTGCTTCCGCCCGGGCCTGTGTGGCCGGATATCCCATGCACCAGTCCAAAGACATCATGATGTCCGATCCCAGGATGCTCTGGATCTCCACCGCTTTTTCCGGAGAAAAAAAATGGCTGGATCCGTCAATATGGGATTGAAACGCCACCCCGTCTTCCGTGAATTTTGCCAGTTTTGCCAGGGAAAAAAACTGAAACCCGCCGGAGTCCGTCAGCATGGGCCGGTCCCATCGGATAAATTCATGCAGCCCGCCCATATGGGAAATCACCTCACACCCGGGCCGCAGATACAGATGATAGGTGTTGCCCAGGATAATCTGTGCCCCGCAGTGATCCAGGTCATCTGCAGTCAACGCCTTCACCGATCCCACCGTGCCCACGGGCATGAAAATCGGGGTCTGGATCCGGCCCCGGGGGGTGTCAATGGTTCCCAGCCTGGCCCGATTTTCTGTTGATTCTCTTATCAGGGTAAATTTCAAAAATACCTCTTTTGTTGTTTATTCGATGAACATGGCATCGCCATAGCTGAAAAACCGGTAGTCATGAGCCACAGCTGTTTCATAGGCATGAAGCATCTGTTCACGGTCATAAAACGCTGCCACCAGCATGAGAAGGGTGGATTTGGGCAGATGAAAGTTGGTGATCATGGCATCCACGCACCTGTACCGGTATCCCGGATAGATGTACAGATCGCACATGCCGGTACCAGGGGTTACCCGGCCCTGGTCATCTGACAGAAATTCCAGGGTCCGCACCGAGGTGGTGCCCACTGCCACCACCCTTCTTTTCTGATCTTTGGCTTTATTAATTTTTTGTGCCGCCTCCGGGGGCAGAGAAAAATGCTCGGAATGGATCTGGTGTTCCCGGATATCTTCCACCCGCACAGGCACGAATGTGCCGTATCCCACATGCAGGGTGATATGGGCCGTATCAATGCCTTTTTGCGCCAGCTGTGCCATCAGAGGCCGGGTAAAGTGCAGCCCTGCGGTGGGCGCTGCCACAGCCCCGTCGGTTTGGGCATACACGGTCTGGTAACTTTCCCTGTCCATGGCAGACAAATCCGCCGTGTCACGGCTGCGTTTGATATATGGAGGCAACGGCAGGTGTCCGGCTGTTTTTATATAATCTATAAACTTTTTCCCCCCTGAAAAACAGATCTCACAGATACCACTTTCGACTGCCTGCACCTGCCCTGTGATCCGGTCTGTAAAATAAATGACACTACCTGTTTTCGGCATTTTTGATGCCCGCACCAGGCACTGGCATTGAAAGCTGCCGGTTTTTTCCAGATGTTTTATTCCGACTGCATAATCTATGAGCAGCACTTCCACCCGGCCGCCGGTGGATTTTTTTCCCAACAGCCTGGCCGGGATCACCCGGGTGTTGTTCACCACCAGCAGGTCCCCTGTCTGCAAAATATCCGGCAGATCGGAAAATTGGTGATGGGAAATGGCGAAAGCGTCTTTTTGAATGCGCATCAGTCTTGCATCACTGCGGTTGTCACAGGGTTGCTGGGCAATGCGGTCTTCCGGCAGCTGGTAATCGTAATCAGACAACAGATACATCAGGCTGCTTTCATGGCTGCATACACAACCCCTAAGCCGGCCGCCATGAGGATAAATCCGAACCGCCGCAGCCGGTCATTTTCCTGGCCCGCAATGATCTGGACCATCTCCTTCATTTTTTCCGGAAAGGCAAAATAGGGCAGACCCTCCACAATCATCACCATGCCCACGACACACAAAAAGAATTTCATACAGTATGGTTCCTTGTTGATCCTGTGTTTTGATTTGATGCGTTTATATCATTTTATCACTGAAAATTCATGCAAAATATCAATGACAAGGGATCATCGGAAAGTCAGACCGTTTGAAAGTGATCATTTTTTTCAAAGGCGATATATTGAATCAGGGCCATGATAAAAAAGACGGGTATGAAAAGTTCCAGACATTCCTCCATGATACCCGAAAGGACCCCGG
>JAABUB010000131.1 GCA_011389575.1 Desulfotignum sp.
GACAAGATATTTATTACAGCAGATTTTCGGATCCATGGGACATGCAGCACACAAGTGCATTGAATATTCAGACGTTTCCGGATCCGCACCATCTTAATCCGGTGGTAATGGCAAAGAGGTCACACCCGTTCCCATCTCGAACACGGAAGTTAAGCTCTTTCGCGCCAATGGTACTGCATGGGAGACTGTGTGGGAGAGTAGGACACTGCCGGATTATTTATCAAAAGCCCGGTCAATTGATATTTTTCAGTTGACCGGGCTTTTATTTTCCTGCCATGCCAGGCAAAAAACACCCTGACTGCGAATTTAAAAACAATCAGGGCGTTTTGCCAGGTTCAGTCAACTGTATCAGGGAGTTTTACAAGGTATTTTTTGGCGTTATTTTTCTTCCACCGGGAATTCGGCCCGGAACCATTCCTGCCAGCCGCCTTTGAGGGCGTGGACATCCGTGTATCCGTCAGCCATAAGTTTTCGTGCCAGACCGGCACTTGTGTATTCGCTGGGTCAGGCGCAGTAGAGAACCAGCTTGCTGTTTTTGGAAAATCTGTTTTTCCAGGCAGTGATATTTTTCGGATCCACCCGGACAGCAGATGCGATTTTAAATTCAGATGTGGTCCAGTCTCTTCCCTGGCGGACATCCAGAATGGTTACAGTCCCTGTGTCCATCCAGGTTTTCACGGTTTCCTTGGAAACGATGGAAACCGTTTCTTTTGCCGTGACAACTGCCAGGGAAAAAAGAAAAAAAACGGCCAGTAATGCGATCAGTATTTTTTTCATGGTTCACTCCTTTTGCATTGTTAATGGTTAATCATTTTTTTAAAAGGTTGTGAAAAAATCTGCCGGTTTTTCATACATTGGCTTTAAAACCGGAAAATCACCGGCAGTCATGTCAGGGCAGCAGCCAGTATTAACCCCGTTAAGATCAATATAAGCATGGTTTTATCCCTTGTCTCCAGATCCAGGGCCAGAAATTCCACCTGCTGCACCGGGATATTGCCGGGAATGTGTGCAGCCTGATAATAGGCTTTAAGCCTCGGATCTTTTGCCTGGTCAGACAGGAGAGAAAACCGAAACTGCCAGTTTACAGCCTGTCTGTCTGATGATTTTTCTGGCCAAACAGGCCAGGAGTGGTGGAGGTTGTGGCGCATCATGGTCAGCATGGCGTCAAAGGCATAGTCCCGGCCTGGAAATATGCCACTTCAATATGGGAAACCAGTTCACCCACAACATGTTTGGGCAGGTTTCGAAAAGGGGGGTGAGAAAATAAATGATCCCGAATTTCAAACAATTCAATTTCCATGAAACTGATTATACCCGTAAACGATTATTTTTCAAACCGGCAAGTAAAAAAAATTTTGTTTTCTTTGGTGCCCGATATCTGATAAAAATCAATACCCGGAACATTAAGATTACCGACAAAGGAGCGGACATGATTTATTGTTATTATGATTCCCCTGTGGGCCAACTGCTGATCGGTGGTGAAAAAAATTTGGAATTCATCAGTTTTCCCAAGGGAAAGTTCCGGCACAAACCCCGGCCGGACTGGGTGTATTCCATTGACCCGTTCTCAGATGTCTTCTCTCAGTTGACTGCTTACTTTCAAGGGGATTTGACGCAGTTTTCCCTGGAGACTGCCCCTGACGGAACCGATTTTCAGCGCAGGGTATGGCGGGCGTTGACAAAAATTCCCTATGGCGCCACCATTTCCTATGGGGAACTGGCCGGGCAGATCGGTAATCCCAAAGCATGCCGGGCCGTGGGCATGGCCAATGCCAGAAACCCTATTCCCATTGTCATTCCCTGTCACCGGGTGATCGGGAAAAACGGCAAGCTCGTCGGGTTTGGCGGCGGTCTGGATATCAAGGAAAAACTGCTGGCTCTGGAGCGGCAGGCTGCATAAGGCATCCACCTGAAAAAAAAAGAGACGAGTCCATGCCCAAGGAGATTTCCCACTGGTATCTGGCCGATCTGGTCAGAGAAAAACTCCCCAGGGATTCTGTATTTTACCAACCGGTCCATACCCATGAAAACCTGTTTTTTCTGGGGGCGGTGGCACCGGATATCCCGTTTTATTATCTGCTGGGTCCCCGAAAAGCCCGCATCCAGGCAGCAGCCGACCCATTTCATCTGTCCGATGTCCGGGCTTTGGCACCGGTACTGGCGTTTTTTGACAATATGTCTTTTTCACAACCAGATCCTGCTGCCCTGTCCTTAGGCGCCGGTATCATCTGTCACCTTCTTTCAGATACCGCGTTTCATCCTCTGGTCTATTATTTTTCCGGCATGTCCCTTGTGCATCCCGGCGCCACAGCCCGCCACCGGCAGTTTGAAACCGCCCTGGATCTGTATTTGCTGCACCAGGCAGGCCCGGGTGCCAGAACCTGCCTGGGCCGTATTCTAAAAAAGATCGAAATTGCAGAATCCCGGATGATCGGGCTTTTGGGCGATCTGTTCAATCTGGCTGCATCCCGGGACAGAGCTTGTCTGGAATATGCTGTCCGTTCCCATGTTTTTTACCAGAACATGTTTCAATACACCTTTCTTTACCGCCTCCTGTACCGCAAACACCAAAACAGGCACTGGCTCCCGGATCCGGCCCTGTCCCTGATGTATCCGGTTAAACAGGGGTTGGATCTGCCCTTTTTTGGCCAGACATTCGGGTACCGGGATCCGGTGACCGGCAGGCATTGCAAAGCCGGAATTTTGGATCTCACCCGGCAGGTGAAGGCATCCGCCCTTTGTCTGCTGGCCATGGTATCTGCAAGGCTGGCACAACAAAGATCCACCACTTCACTGGCAGGGCATCCAGACCTGCCCCTGGTCCGGCCGGGCATATCCTCCTGCCGGTTCTGGCGGCGGCAGTCTGATCTGTTAGCCGATTTATACCAAGGGAAACCATGACCAGCGCTACTGAAAAGGAGTAACCTCTATGATCACGGCACCGGCAGATAAACGCACGGTATTCGGGTGGGTTTTGTTTGATTTTGCCAACTCCGCCTACACCACTCTGGTGGTCACTTTCATTTACGGGACCTATTTTGTCTCAGTCATTGCTCCTGACAAGGTAGCCGGTACCGCGCTGTGGTCCAGGGGGATCACCATGACCGCCCTTTGTGTGGCATTTTTATCCCCCATACTGGGGGCACTGGCAGACCAGGGCGGGCTGCGCAAGCGGTATTTATTGATATCAACCATGGTGGCCGTGGCCGGCACAGCAGCCCTGTTCTGGGTGACACCCGGCCAGGTGTTCTGGGCGCTTTTCTTTTTTGTGATCTCCAATATCGCCTTTGAATTTTCCAATGTGTTTTACAATGCATACCTGCCCGATATTTCCACCCGGAACAATATCGGCAGAATTTCCGGTATTGGCTGGGGGGTGGGGTATATCGGGGGCCTGGCAGCCATGGTGGTGGCCCTGGTGGGATTTGTCAGTCCGGAAATACCCTGGTTCGGCCTGTCAACCACAGATGGTGCCAATATCCGGGCCACCTGCCTGCTGGTGGCAGCCTGGTTTGCCCTTTTTTCCATCCCCTTGTTTTTGTGGGTGCCTGAAACGGTTCAGCTGGTGCGGGCAGACAGAACCCGCATTGCCAAAACCGGGCTGGCTGATCTTGTGGATACTTTTAAAGAGATCAGAAAATACCGGCAGATCGTCCGGCTGCTGGTGGCCCGGCTGATTTACAATGACGGACTGGTGACCATTTTTGCCTTTGGCGGCATTTATGCGGCCGGCACATTCGGGTTCAGTTTCCAGGAAATTATGATTTTCGGCATTGTCCTGAATGTTTCCGCCGGCATCGGGGCATTGATTATGGGTATCTTTGATGACCGTCTGGGAGGGAAAACCACCATTCAGATCAGCAACTGCATCCTGGCTCTGGCTGTCCTGATGGCGGTGCTGGCACCGGATAAGAACTTGTTCTGGGTGGCAGGCGTTCTGGTGGGATTTTTTGCCGGACCCAACCAGAGTGCCAGCCGCTCTTTGCTGGGCCGATTTGTTCCCCCGGAAAAGGAAAACCAGTTTTACGGCTTTTTTGCATTTTCCGGCAAACTCACCGCATTTATGGGACCGCTGCTGCTGGGATTTTTGACCCAGATGTTTGATTCTCAGCGGGCAGGGGTTTCTGTAGTGGTTTTGTTTTTTGTCATCGGCGGGCTGCTGCTTACCCGGGTGGATGAAAAAGCAGGGATTGCCGCAGCCCGGAACCACTAGTAACACTGTGAAACATCTGTTTGTTTGTCCCGGCATCAGTACCGGGTAAAAAAAACAAACCAAATTTGCCTGTTCCAGGCTACAATTTTTTTTCCAGTTGAATGGCTGCTGTCAGCAACGGATCCCAGGTGGGGCCAAAAGGCGGTGCATAAGCCAGGTCTGTCTGGATAAAATCCGCCACAGACATACTTGCGTGCAGGGCCACTACCACAGCATTGATCCTGTGGGCCACCCCGTCGGTACCTACCATCTGGGCACCCAGAAGCCGTCCGGTTTTCTTGTCCCCCACCATGTTCACATGGATTTTGGCCGCACCCGCCTGCCATTTGGCCCGGGACAAGCTGGTGATCCGGTTTTCCACCGGATCAAATCCTGCCGCTCTGGCTTCATACAAAGTAAGCCCGGATCTTGCCACGGCCAGATCAAACACTTTGAATACTGCGGTACCTGCCACACCCTGAAGCCGGGTTTTTTCTGCAAACAGATTGTCGGCAACCGCCCACCCTGCCCGGTTTGCCCGCAAGGCAAGGGGAATCCATACTTTTTTGTCCGTGACCACATGGAATGCATCTGCGCAGTCGCCGGCAGCAAAAATATTCGGGTCCGAGGTCCGCAGGTACGAATCCGCGCTGATGGATTCAGAAACACTGAGGGCCAGCCCTGCATCCCGGGCCAGTTCACTGCAGGGGCGAACCCCGGTGGCCCCCAGGGCCAGATCTGCATCCAGGGTCATGTGGCTGCAGTGCAGATAAACCTTGTCTTTTTTTGCTTTAATGGATTTCACTGCGGTTCCCAGGTGGATATCAACCCCATTTCTGAACAGCTCATCTTTTACGATCTGTGCCAGATCCTCTGGAAGCCAGGGCAGAAACCGGTAGGAAGGCTTGATTATACTCACCTTAATGCCAAGTATTGTAAGGGCTTCGCACATTTCCAGGGCAATGTACCCCATGCCCAGGATAGCTGCTTTTTTTGCCCGGCGGTCCTTGATGGCCTGTTTGATCTGCCGGCCGTGTTCCAGCTGTTTTAAGGGCATGAGCAGCTTCTTACCCGGCAGGTCAGGCAGGGTAGGTGCGGCACCGGTAGCAATGAGCAGTTTGTCGTATCCTGTGCAAAACGGTTCATTATCCGCGGTTCGGCCGGAAACTTGTCTTTTGTCCTTGGAGATGGCGGTGACTTTGTGGCCGGTGCGCAGATCGATCTTGTGTTTGTCGACAAATTCTGCTGCTGTCCGGACCACAAGGTTCTCCATGGGGGTTTGGGGATCTGCAATATTATAGGGCATACTGCATGCGCTGTAGGACACATCATAGCTTTGTTCCAGCACGGTGATCGTAAGGTCGGGATACTGCCTTCTGGCACGGCTGGCAGCACTCATGCCGGCGGCATCCCCGCCGATAATGACAAAATCCATGGATTCTCCTTGGCTAAACCATTGAAAACATAATTTCCAGCAACAGGTACTGGATGTTTCGCCAAGCATAAGTCTGTTTCTTTGTTTTTTCAAGCGGAAGATTTCCTTGACATCCGGTCGGAAATAACATTTTCTTATAAGAAAATATTGACCATAAAGGAGGCTGCCATGTTTGTCCTGGGATTGCAGGGAAGTCCGCGCAAAAAGGGAAATTCAGACTATCTTTTGACCGAATTTTTAAAAATCTGTGAAGAAAAGGGAGCCCAGACCCGCGTAATCCATATGGACAGCCTGGACATCCAGCCGTGCAAAGAATTGCTCGTATGTGAAAAAAAAGGGTTCTGTCCCCTCAAGGATGAGATGGATCCCCATATTTACGGGCTTATCCACCGGGCTGATGTGGTGGTGCTGGCCTCGCCCGTGTTTTTTTATAATGTATCTGCACAGGCAAAGATTCTTATTGACCGGTGCCAGATGTTCTGGGGCCGCAAATACAAGCTGAAGCTGGCGGATCCAGATGCAGGATACCGCCAGGGGGTGCTTTTATCTGCGGCAGCATCGGGTGGCAAACGTCTGTTTGAGGGCGTGGAACTGACAGCACACTATTTTTTTGATGCCATTTCCGCCGAATTTGCAGAATCGTTGACCTATAAAAAGGTGGAGTCTGCCGGTGCTGTTGCAAAGGTGCCCGGGGTGGATAC
>JAABUB010000132.1 GCA_011389575.1 Desulfotignum sp.
AAGGGAGTTTCAGCAGCAGAAAATCGATCTGGAAAGGCAGCTGCAGCAGAAAAAACAGCTTCTTAAAGTCAATATTTACATCTGATCCTGTTTCATGTTTCCCATGCGGTGGCGGCGACGGCTGGCAAGAGCCTGGTATTAGCGGCCATCAGCTCCTTTCTCTTTTCCCGGACAAAACAGATATCTGCTAAACAATCATACCTGTTTAATAAAACAATCACATGGTATATACTGCCTGCATTACGCTGTCAGGCATCATAAGGAGAGATATATGAAACCGGTTGTGGCCCTGGTGGGCCGGCCCAATGTGGGCAAATCAACATTGTTCAACAGAATGATCCGGTCCAGGCAGGCCCTGGTGGATGACATGCCCGGGGTTACCCGGGACCGCCATTACGGAGAAGCCCGATGGAACGACAAACCCTTCACCCTGATCGACACCGGCGGGTTTCTGCAGGGGGATGAGGACAGTTTTGCCGCCCAGATCAGAGAGCAGCTGGCCATGGCCGTGGCACAGGCAGATGCCCTGGTTTTTGTCCTGGACGGCCGGTCCGGGCTTTCTCCCTATGATTGGGATCTGGCGGATTTTCTGCGCAAAACCGGCAAGCCTGTCTTCTTTGTGGTGAACAAGATTGAAAATCTGCGCCAGCAGGATGATCTGGGGGAATTTTACGCCCTTGGTATTGATGATTTTTATGCGGTATCAGCAGAACACGGCATCGGCATGGATGATTTTCTGGATGACTTGGTGGCGGATTTTCCTGATGTTGTGGAAGCTGAACCGGATGAAGACGAACCCATCCGCATCGCCATTGTGGGCCGGCCCAATGTGGGCAAATCCAGTCTGGCCAACCAGCTGTTCGGCGAAGCCCGGGTGGTGGTCAATGAAGCTGCCGGCACCACCAGGGATGCTATTGAACTCAGTGTTACCCGCAAAGGGCAGCAGTTTGTTCTGGTTGACACAGCCGGCATCCGGCGCAAGGGAAAGGTGACACAGAAGCTGGAAAAATTTTCCATCCTCAAATCCCTGGGAAGCCTGGATGACTGCCATGTGGCCCTGATCCTTATTGATGCGGCAGAGGGCATCACCGACCAGGACATCACCATTGCCGGATATGCGGAAAAAAGGGGGTGCGGTGCCATTTTTCTGCTCAATAAATGGGACCTGGTGGACAAGCAGGAAAAAGGTGAAAAAGCCTGGCTGGCTGATTTACGGTACAAATCCAAGTTCCTCTCCTATGCCCCTGCCATGACAATATCCGCCCTCACAGGCCAGCGCTGCCACAAAATTCTGGATATGGCAGCCAGGGTGTATGCGGAATACTGCTTCCGGATCAATACCGGCACCTTGAACCGGATCATTGAAGATGCCGTGTTCAGGGAAGAACCGTCTTTACACAAGGGCCGGCGCCTGAAGTTTTTTTATGCCACCCAGGTGGCCACCCGGCCGCCGTGCTTTGTATGCTTTGTCAATTATCCCGCGGCAGTGCATTTTTCCTATAAACGGTATCTCATCAACCAGCTGCGCCAGATGATTCCGTTGTCTTTGACCCCCATAAAACTGTATTTTCGGGAAAAAACGGGCAGGATGGATTTTTCCGCTAAAACCAGAGAAAAAGCCCGCATTGCCGACAAAAAGGAACGGATCACAGTGAAACGGCAAAAGCAGCGCAAAGACCAGAGCCGTAAAAAACGCAGACGGGATCACCAGGCATAACAGCCATGGATCTGTTCGATTCACAGGCAGATCAGCAGATGGCAGGGGCCGTGCCCCTGGCAGACCGCATGCGGCCGAAGAAACTGGACCAGCTCACAGGCCAGGACCATCTCATCGGCCCTGGCAGCCTGCTGCAGAAAGCCATCCAGGATGACCGGGTGTTTTCCATGATCCTGTGGGGGCCGCCGGGCTGCGGAAAAACCACCCTGGCAAACATCATTGCCCATGAAACAAAATGTGCATTTGTCAAGATTTCCGCTGTGCTGGCCGGGGTGAAGGATATCCGGGAAATCATTGATACGGCCAGAGAAAAGCGCAGTTTGTTCAAAAAACGGACCCTGCTGTTTGTGGATGAGATTCACCGGTTCAACAAATCCCAGCAGGACGCGTTTTTACACCATGTGGAAACCGGTCTGATCACCCTGGTGGGGGCCACAACGGAAAATCCCTCCTTTGAGGTGATTCCGGCACTGGTATCCCGGTGCCGGGTGTTTGCCCTCAAAGGCCTGGAACCCTCCCATATCCGGCAGATTCTTGTCCGGGCTTTGACAGACAAAACCCACGGCCTGGGATGGGAGAAGGACCGGTTTGAAGCAGATGCCCTGGGCTGCCTGGCCCGGGCCGCGGACGGGGATGCCCGCATCTCCCTGGCCAGCCTTGAAACCGCTGCTCTGCATTTTCAGGACAAACCCGTCATCCGTGTTAAAGATCTGGAAGCGGTGGTGGACAAAAAAGCGCTGCTGTATGACAAAGCAGGAGAAGAGCATTTCAACCTGATCTCCGCATTTATCAAAAGCATGCGGGGCAGCGACCCGGATGCCGCCATCTACTGGCTGGCCCGCATGCTCACCGCAGGAGACGACCCGTATTACCTGATCCGCCGCATGGTCAGGTTTGCCACAGAAGATGTGGGTATGGCCGACCCCGGGGCCCTGACCATGGCCCTGAACGCCGGAGAATCCTTCCGTCTGCTCGGACGGCCGGAAGGGGACGGATCCCTTTTCCAGGCAGCAGTGTACCTTGCCACCGCCCCCAAAAGCAATGCGGTGTACGCAGCCCAGAAAAAAGTGAACGACCTGGTGCACACAGCCGGGTACCAGCCAGTGCCCCTGCATATCCGCAATCCTGCCACAAAACTGATGAAAGAGATGGGATACGGAAAAGGATACCAGTATGCCCATGACCATCCCGGCGGGTATGCTCCCCAGTCCTATCTGCCGGATTCCATGGATGGACATCGCCTGTATTTTCCCACGGACAGGGGGTATGAAACGGTCGTCAAGCAGCGCCTGGAGGCCTGGCTGTCACTGCGGGACAACAGTCGGAAGCAAAAATCAGTGCACAGGGATGCCCAAATTGCCACAGATAAAAATGGTCAGGGGAAAACCAGATGGCAGGGGGAAGCAGGAGAACAGGCCAGCACAAAAGCCCAGGGCCAAGCAGGAGAACAGGACCGTTCCGGAGGATCAGACCATGTCCAGGGATAAGACTTTGCAGGAAATAGGGCCGTTACTGAGATATGATCATGGGAGCAGGTTTAGGGATGGCTTGTTGCCAATGCTTTTCCGCACAGATACGAATGGTGTTCAAAAATATGCCAGGGTGGTGCCTTTAGCCGCATTGTATTTCAGGCGGACGGTTTGGCCCACCATGTCATGGCCGGACATGGCTGCAAACAGATCCGGGTCATCCGGGGTGTTTGCCACAAAGCGCCGCTCCTGGCTGGTGCGGCCGTAGATCACCCCGTAGGTCGGGGTGTGATCCGGATGATACACAACAGTATAGGTTTCAACAACGCCTTTTCCTGCAGGTGTTTCGTCAACAGGCACCGGCAGGGGACCTGCCAGGTTGTCTTTGGTGTCTGCCAGATCCATGGGGGCCAGGCTTTTTTGGGGCCGCATGCAGCTGTAGATACCTGCGGCATGTTTGTGCATGAACCATCCCAGAGCGGTCACAAGACCGGTGCGGTATTTTCCGTTTGCAATATGGTCTGCCAGGGTGGCCACGGCATGCAGGTTGTAATTGTTGCCGGGTCCGCCGAAAAACCCCAGGCCGCCGGTGATGGTCAAAGGCCGGGGATCGGTGTCTGCAAGGTGTGCCATTTTTCTGGCAATGGACACGGCACAGGGAAAACACGAATAAAAATCAAAACAGTCCATCTGGTCCAGGGCCAATCCTGATCTTTCCAGAGCTTTGTCCACAGCCACCTTCATGGGCGGGCTGACAGTAAAATCGCTTTTTTCTACCAGGAACCGCTGGCGGTCCCGGGCATACCCGCCCCCCATGAAATACACTGTCTTCAGGTCTTTTTGCCGACAGGCTTCTGCTTTTTTTTCCGACATGAGAATCACGGCAGCTGCCTGGTCCACTGTGATAAAGGCATTCATGAATTTGGTGTAGGGAAATGCAATGGGCCGGTTGTCGGGTGCAGGGGTGATGATCTCTTCAGCGGTTCTCACGGTTTTGGTCCATGCGTGGGGGTGGCCGGCCGCCACCTGGCTGAATCTGGACCACATCTTTCCGGTTTTTTCAAGATGGGTTTTCAGATCCAGGCCGGATGCATGCCACAGGGCGGTTTCAAACAGGGGGAACCCCTGCATGGGATGCTGGATGCCGTGGCGGTTTTCCAGTGATGTGGACCCAATGGCATCATCTCCTGCATAATCTTCGGGTATGCCCTGGAGCAGGGCGCTTTCCGGCCGTCTGCCTGTATGACTGCGCCGGACATAGGCTTCCGCCCCCACCACCAGCACCATGTCCAGATCGTTTCTGGCGATCATACCAGCCGCCCGGTTGATCAGGGTCTGGGGGGAGTTGCCCCCGATTTTCGAGATATGGGTAAACCCCGGGTTTGCCCCCAGATGCCCGGCCACCCGGCCCGGGGCATCCGGGTAGTGGGCGCTCAGGGGCCTGACCACCATGATACCGTCCAGCCGGGAGAGCACAGAGGGGTCTGCAAGTTTCTGTGCAGCTGTCCTGGCTGCCTGGACCATGAGGCCCATGGCATCTTCGGGATGTTCTGCCTGTTTGGGCTGGGTGACCTGGCCCCAGCCTGCCACCACAACGTGTGTAGTCATGTAAACTGTCCTTATAGGTAAAAGCGTATCTGCATAAGTTGCAACAGTCTTGCGTAAATAGAACAGTTTGTCAATTGCCGCCTGTCTGCATAATTTCTTGTTTTTTGTGTGGCTGTCTGGTATGGACCTTGAGATGGATATGGTATAGTTAAAATGTAACTATACATGCAAAACTGATGAATCGGACGTTGGATCAAGAAAACGTGATAATTATGGAGGTATACAATGAAAAATGTCGTGATTGTAAGTGGTGTGCGGACCCCTGTGGGATCTTTTGGCGGATCTTTGAAAAACGTGCCTGTGGTGGATCTGGGCACCTGTGTCATGAAAGAGGTGCTCAAACGGGTGGGCCTGCGCCCGGCTGTGGATGAAGTACAGGCAGCCTATTCTCCGGATTCCCTCAAAGACCAGGGCATGATCGATCTGGAAAAAAAAGGGTATGACTATGATGACAGCCTGGCAGAGCTGTTTGTGGATGAGGTCATCATGGGCAATGTGCTTCAGGCCGGCCAGGGGCAGAACACCGCCCGACAGGCCATGATAAAGGCGGGCCTGTCCCGGCATACCACGGCATTTACCATCAACAAGATCTGCGGATCAGGTCTGAAAGCCATTGCCCTGGGTGCCCAGGCCATTATGGCGGGACAGGCGGATGTCATCCTTGCCGGGGGCCAGGAAAGCATGAGCAACGCCCCCATGGCACTGCTCAAGGCGAGGTGGGGACACCGCATGGAACTTACCGGCCAGGGACCGGTGCACGACCTCATGGTGTTTGACGGGCTGTATGAAATTTTTTACGGATACCACATGGGCCTGACAGCGGAAAATATTGTGGACAAATACGGCATCACCCGGCAGGAACAGGATGAACTGGCCCTGCTCAGCCACAACCGGGCCCTGGCTGCTGTCAAGGACGGTACCTTTGCAAAAGAGATCGTGCCCGTGACCATCGCCTCCCGAAAAGGGGATATTGTTGTGGATACAGATGAGCGGCCCATGGAAACCAGCATGGAAAAACTGGGAACCCTGCGGCCGGCGTTCAAAAAAGACGGCAGTGTCACAGCCGGCAATGCATCCGGCATA
>JAABUB010000133.1 GCA_011389575.1 Desulfotignum sp.
AAAATTTGACGGCGGTTCCTTCAAGTTCCCCATAGGCGGCACCGGTGCCGGTGTTACCAATATTGTCCATACCCAGGGCTGGATCCACTGCCATACCCCGGCAACCGATGCCTCCGGTACGGTCAAGGCGGCCATGGATGTGCTGTTCAACGATTTCCAGGACATGAGACTGCCGGCCCAGCTGCGGGTATCCATGGCCTGCTGCCTGAACATGTGCGGTGCGGTTCACTGCTCTGATATCGCCATCCTGGGATACCACAGAAAACCGCCCATGCTGGACCATGAATATCTGGACAAGGTATGTGAAATTCCTCTGGCGGTTGCCTCGTGTCCCACTGCAGCCATCAAACCGGCCAAGGTGCAACTGGACAACGGCAAGGAAGTCAAGTCGGTTGATGTTAAAAACGAACGGTGCATGTACTGTGGTAACTGCTACACCATGTGCCCGTCCATGCCCCTGGCGGATACCGAAGGGGATGGTATCGTCCTGATGGCCGGCGGCAAGGTGTCCAACCGGATTTCCGACCCCAAGTTCTCCAAGGTGGTGGTGGGCTTTCTTCCCAATGAAATGCCCAGGTGGCCGTCCATGACCGATGCCATCCAGAGAATGGTGGAAGCCTATGCCAAAGGTGCCAACAAATATGAGCGTTTAGGTGACTGGGCGGAAAGAATCGGCTGGGAAAAATTCTTTGAGGTGTGTGAGCTTGATTTTACCCACCACCTGATTGATGATTTCCGTCAGCAGGCATACATGAGCTGGCGCCAGTCCACGCAGTTCAAATTCTAGTGTACTATCTGTTTTTGAACAGATCCTGCTGCATATGATGAAAAGCCGGGGCTTTCCGCAAGGTCGCCCCGGCTCATCCATTTTAATATAAAGGAGTTGAGACAATGAGTGATCTTCTTGACAACAAAGAAGCTGCACAAGATGCAGTATTGGAATGGCTGAACAAGAAAGCCAAAACAAAATCCAAATTCTATATCAAGGATTTTTACAAGATTTTTCCGGATGATAAACCCCGGATGATCAAAAAAGTCGTCAATAAAATGGTGGAAGACGGTATTCTTGAATACTGGTCATCCGGTTCCACCACCATGTATGGCATTAAAGGCGGGGGCATCCAGCATTCTTCTGAAGGCGAAAATTAAGAAAAGATAAAAGATACAAACCCATGCAGGCAAGTTGTGAAAGTGTCCCGGGCGTGGTGGTAGCAGGTCTCAGGGGTGGATCAGGCAAAACCATTATTTCCCTGGGGGTAACCGCTGCATGGAAACGCATGAATCTTGCGGTCTCTCCGTTCAAGAAAGGGCCTGACTATATTGATGCCGGCTGGCTTTCTCTGGCAGCCGGCCGCCCCTGTTACAACCTGGATACCTATCTGTGTCATCCAGATGTTGTGCGAAAGTCTTATGCCACCCATTCCCAATCCTGTGATATCGCCCTGGTTGAAGGAAACCGCGGCCTTTACGACGGCATCGATACAGACGGTTCCACCTCCACGGCTGAACTGGCCAGACTACTGCATCTGCCGGTGCTGCTGGTGCTGGACTGTACCAAAAGCACCCGGACCATTGCAGCGCTGCTGCTGGGCTGTATGCACTTTGATCCCCGGATACGCATTGCCGGGGTGATCCTCAACCAGGTGGCCGGCAAACGTCACCAGAAAAAAGTGACGGACAATATTGAACAGTTCTGCAGGATTCCGGTGTTCGGGGCTGTTCCCAAACTTGGTTCCCAAGATTTTCCAGAACGCCATATGGGGCTTGTGACCTCGGCTGAGCATGAATTTTCCCGCCAGGCCCTTGCATCAGTAGAAAAAATGGCCCGGGACCATATTGACCTCAAGTCCCTGTACCGGACAATCACCCATGATTGTGACGCTGCCCAAAAGATACATACCGATATTGCCGGCCCGGAAAATGTTTTGCCGGCGGCAGGGTTTTCTGAACCAGGCTCTCCGGCACAGAACCCTGTACATGACCAGGTGGTTATCGGGGTTATAAGGGATTCGGCTTTCCAGTTTTATTATCCGGACAATCTGGCTGCCCTGGAAAATCTGGGGGCCAAAATTGTTTTCATCAGTCCTTTGCACCAGAAAACCCTGCCTGATGTGGATGCGCTGTATATGGGCGGGGGATTTCCCGAAATCCATGCCCCCCAGCTGGCGGAAAATACAAGCTTCAGGGAGCATTTAAAACAGTTGTCCCAAAAAGGGCTGCCCATTTATGCCGAATGCGGCGGCCTGATATTTCTGGGCCAAAGCATCTGCCTGAAAGACAAGGAATATCCCATGTCCGGTATTCTGCCCATCTGGTTCGGACTGTCCATTAAGCCCCAGGGCCATGGCTATACTCGGGTTCTGGTGAAGCATAAAAACCCGTTTTACCGCACCGGTCAAATGTTGAAAGGCCATGAGTTCCGGTATTCCAAAATCTTGAAAATCGATTTTCAGGACCATGAAATGGCCTTTGCCATGGAAAGGGGCAAAGGCATTCTGGATAAAAAAGATGGATTTTTTAAAAACAATACCTTTGGCACCTATACCCATATCCATGCCCTGGGATCTGTATCCTGGGCCCCTTCCCTGTTGGAAAAAGCCAGGGCATATAAAGCGAGGCGATACCCATGAAGGTGATTGCATCAATCAGTGAAATGACCCGGTTTTCGGAAAATCTGCGCAGACAGGATCAGACCATTGCGTTTGTACCCACCATGGGATACCTGCATGAGGGCCATGTAGCCCTTATGCGGGAAGGCAAAAAAAAGGCCGATCACCTGGTGGTATCCATATTTGTCAACCCGGCCCAGTTTGGACCCAGTGAAGATTTTTCTACCTACCCCCGTGCTGTGGAGCAGGATCTGGAAAAATGCAGAACCATCGGTGCAGCTGCCGTGTTCACACCGGGTTCAGCTGATATTTATCCCCCGGGGTTCCAGACCTATGTGGCACTGGAAAAACTGCCCCTCCATCTGTGCGGTCTGTCCAGACCACAGTTTTTCAGAGGGGTGGCCACCGTAGTGACCAAATTGTTCAATATTGTCAATCCCCATTTTGCCCTTTTCGGGGAAAAGGATTATCAGCAGCTGGCCATTATCCGGCAGCTGGTAATCGATCTGAATTTTGACATAGAGATTATCGGGGTGCCCATTGTCCGGGAGCCGGACGGTCTGGCAAAAAGCTCGAGAAACAAATATCTGACGCAAAAACAGCGGCCCCATGCCCTTTTGCTCCACCACTGTATACAGGCAGCTGAAAAAATGGTGAAAGACGGGGAAACCGATGCCCGAAAAATCGAGGATGCGGCCATTCAAATATTATTGTCCTGTCCGGATATCACGGTGGACTATGTCAGCATATGTGACCCTGTCACCTTGGACGGGGTAACAGGGATACAGGAAAAATCCCTCATGGCTGTAGCAGTGTGGCTGGGAAAGATTCGGCTTATTGACAACCAGATACTGTTTTTGCCCAATAAAAACGTGTAAAAGCCATGGCATCTGCATCAGTAAACGATAACAGCCACAGTTTCGGTCAGGAGCATAAGCAGCCCGGAGAAACCCGTACCCTCATAGTTATCGCGGTTACTGCCGTCATGATGGGGGTGGAAATCACCACCGGCATTATTTTCGGATCCATGGCCCTGCTGGCGGACGGCCTGCACATGGCTTCCCATGCAGCAGCGCTTTCCATAACTGCGCTGGCCTATGTTTATGCCCGGCGCCATGCCCATGATACCCGCTTCAGTTTCGGTACAGGCAAAGTGAATGCTTTGGGCGGTTTCACCGGGGCGGTGCTTCTGGCGGTATTTGCCCTCATGATGGCGGTGGAAAGTACGGTAAGACTGGTGAATCCAGTGGAAATTGCATTTAACCAGGCAATTTTTGTGGCAGTGATCGGGTTGGTGGTCAATGTTCTTTCCATGTTCATTCTGGGCAGCCACAAAAGTCATGGTCATGGCCATCACGGCCATGACCAGAACCTGCGCTCCGCCTATCTGCATGTTCTGGCAGATGCCCTGACTTCTTTTCTGGCAATTTTTGCCCTTCTGGCTGCCAAATACTTCGGTCTGGTGTGGATGGATCCGGTTATGGGAATCATCGGCGCTGTTCTGGTTTCACGCTGGTCCGTGGGACTGCTGCGGTCCAGCGGCCGGATCCTGCTGGATCACCAGGCTCCTGAAGAGATCCTGCACAAATTGAGAAATACCATTGAAGCCCTTCCTGATACCCGGGTGGATGATCTGCATGTGTGGGCCATCGGGCCCGGCATGTATGCCGCCATATTATCGGTGGCTGCACGCAATCCTGAATCGCCTGCATACTATAAGCAGCTTTTGACCTGTGAGTTGAACCTGGTGCATGTATCTATTGAAGTCATAAAGGCCCGGTGAGCTGTCTTGAACCTGACTGACATATACCGGGATTTGGGTAGACAGGGTTCTGGTTGAAAAAAAAACAGGCGGCTTTTCCAGTTACCGGAAAAGCCGCCTGCGCAAAAGTTACGCATTCAAGATTTTTTATAATCAGGCTTTTTCATGACAATCGTTGCAGGAGGTAGGGGCCGGTCCTTTACGGCCTTTTGGATCACCGGCTTCAATATTCACCTCTTTGTGGCAGTCTCTGCAGTTGCCATGCATGGCATTTTCATGGACCATGATGTCTCTTCTGTTTTCTTTGGTTTTTTCAAAAATATTGTGGCATTCATAGCAAGGATGGACATCATCCCCCATTGTAAGCTCTAAGGGTTCACCATTCTCATCATGGTGGCACTCGCCGCAGGAAATACCATAATCTTCGGCATGTTTTTTGTGGGTAAAGGTCACAGGCTTGAACTGGGGGGGGGCTTTTTTGCGTTGGTCATAACCAGGGGTCTCCAGTTGAAATGTGTCCTCCACCTCAGTACCTGCCTGGATCCCTGTTACAGCAAAAATTGCAGCAAATCCTGCAGCCAGCAGCAGCACAATCAGTTTTTTGTTCATACGCGTTTTACTCCTTTAGCTGTTGAATTATGTATTTTCTTTTTTACCGGTACCGTACTCCGGAACCGGTCGGATTTCATAAAAAACTGTCTATTTTTTTACACAACAACTGGACAAAGTCAATAAAAAATCTGGATATTTCTTTTGGGTTATTCTGTTTTATCTTCCTTGTCCGATGGGGGGGCGTTGCTGTCGGATGCCGTGTCTGCTTCAGTTTCTGCGTCCTGGTCAGCAGGTTCTTTTCTGCCGAATATCCGGGCGCCCAGAATACTGATTTCATAAAGAATCATCAGAGGAAGGGCCATCATGACCTGGGTGATGACATCCGGCGGGGTTATCAAAGCAGCCCCCACAAAAAAGAGAAGCAACGCATATTTCCGGTTCTTTTTTAAAAACGGCACCGTCACCAGGCCCATGCGTGCCATGAAGGTAAGCACCAGGGGCAGTTCAAATACAAGCCCGAAGGCCAGAAGCATTTTGGAGGCAAATGAAAGATACTCTTTCATGGAGGGCATGGCCTGGATGGTATCATTGGCAAACCCTAAAAAGAACTGAAATCCATATGGAAAAACAACGAAATATCCAAAAGAGGAACCCAGGGCAAAAAAGAAAATAGACAGCAGTACCACCGGCAGCATATATTTTTTTTCGTTTCGGTACAGCCCGGGAGATACAAACATCCAGAATTCATAGAACAATACAGGTGTGGCCACCACAATACCGGCAAGCAGAGAGACCTTAAGGTAGGTGAAAAAGGCCTCGGGCAGACCGGTAAAGATCATCCGGGCATTGCCGTC
>JAABUB010000134.1 GCA_011389575.1 Desulfotignum sp.
AAGGAAAAATTCAGAATCCGGTACCTGCACCGGCCGCTGCCGGCCCGATGCATCAGGTGGTCCCAGTTCATTTTTCACACACACCACCTGTGTCACCCGCCCGTCATGGCTTTCCAGCCCCACAGGATGTGCCAGATCCAGAATGGTGATCCCTTCTTCCAAAGCCCCGTCTATCTCTTCAGCATAGGCGGGCATCTGTTTTCTGGTCCGCCGGTACAAAAGGGTCACCCTGCATCCGGGGATTCTTGCTGCACACCGGGCCGCATCCACCGCCACATTGCCGCCCCCCACCACAACGGTATGGCCATGACACCCGGTCTTTTGCCCCAGGTTGATCTGTTTTAAAAATGTTACCGCATCCATGACCCCTTCCAGGCTGTCCTCTCCCGCAATCCCCAGCTTCAGGGAGCGGTGGGCACCCATGGCCAGGTATATGGCGGCAAATCCCTGTTTTTTAAGGCCAAGGATATCCATATCTTTTCCCAGACAGGCATTGGTTTCCAGGGTAATCCCATGATCCAGGATATATGCAATCTCTTTGTCCAGCACATCCCTGGGCAGGCGGTAAGCGGGAATACCGGTCCTGAGCATGCCCCCGGTCCGGCCGGATGCCTCGAACACGGTTACCTGATACCCGCTGCGCCGCAGAAACCAGGCAGCTGTCAGGCCGGCCGGACCAGACCCGATCACGGCGATTTTTTCTTTTCTTTCCTGGATATCGGGCACTATCCACCTGCTTTCCCCTGCCATGTCCGCGGCAAACCGTTTGAGCTGGCGAATGGCAACAGGATCATCCTTTTCCCCTCTTGTACAGGCACCTTCACAGGGATGGGGGCAGACCCGGCCCAGCACCCCCGGGAACGGGGCTTTTTCCATGATCAATGAAAGGGCCCGGTCATATTTTTCCTGTTTCACCATCTGGACATACCCCTGGACATTGATGCCGGCCGGACAGGTGCAAGTACAGGGGGCCGGGCCCTGTTTTTCAATCTGAAAGGTAATGGGAATGGCCTGGGGAAAACTTCTGCCGATCGCTTTGCGGTCTGCCATGCCCATGTCCCAGGCATTGGGAATGGATACCGGGCAGACTGTGGCGCATTCACCGCACCCGGTACACAGATCCGCGTTGATATATCTGGGTTTTTTTGTGATCTCCAGCGTATAATTGCCCACAAATCCGGAAACATGGGTCACCCGGCTGAAGGTGAGCAGATCGATGTTGGCATTCTGTGCCACCTCCACCATCTTCGGGGTCCCGATACAGGCGGCGCAGTCCAGGGTGGGAAAGGTTTTGTCAAACTGGAGCATATGTCCGCCAATGGTGCTGTCTTTTTCAATAAGGTGCACCTGCCGGCCGGAATTGCCGATATCTATGGCTGCCTGCATCCCGGCGATCCCGCCGCCGATGATTGCCACATCCGGATGAACCGGAGAAAGTCCCGGGATAAGCGGCTGGTGAAAGCACACCCGGCTGACGGCAGCTGCCACCAGATGCCGGGCCTTGCGGGTGGCACGGTCCCTGTCTTCTGTCACCCAGGACACCTGTTCCCGCACCGAAGCCATGTGGAAATAATAGGGATTGAGCCCTGCCCTGCGGCAGGTTTCCATAAAGGTTTTCCCGTGCAGTCTCGGAGAGCACGATGCCACCACCACCCGGTTGAGGCTGTGTTTTTGAATATCCTCTTCAATCATGTTCTGGCCGGGTTCTGAACACATGAATTTATAATCTCTTGATACCACAACATGTTTCAAGGATCCGGCCCAGTTGCTTACATCTGCCACATCAACCCTGCCTGCGATATTGACCCCGCAATGACAGATATACACTCCCAGGCGCAGCGCTGTGTCTTCATCCATGTCTTTTCCCTTGTGTAATATTGGTGTTGTTGGTTTCATTTACACCGGAATCCTTGTCCGCCGGGGGCAGTTTGATGGTAAACCAGGTCCCCTGCCCTGGTTCACTTTCCACAGTGATTGTCCCTTTATGGTGTTCAATAATCCCGTACACAGTGGACAATCCCAGGCCCACGCCATGGCCGTCTTTTTTGGTAGTGAAAAACGGTTCAAAAATATAGGGCAGGTCAGTGGATGAAATCCCTTTGCCATTATCTGCAACCCGGATATGCACCAGTTCTTCTGCAGGATCAAAATACCCGTCCACCTGAATACGGCCGGAGGTTCGGACAGATGTTTCCGACCCGGGCCTGCTGCCGGAAACACCTTGTGCATCAGCAGCCGTATTTTTGACAGCAGGCCCGGGCATATCAGCAACACCGCCAACCGTATCCAGTGCGTCCAATACGTCCAACGCATCAATGGCATTGAAAATCAGGTTGATCAGGCATTGCTGGAGCTGGTTAAAATCCCCGAGAACCCTGGGGATCATGGAATCACAGGATTTTTCCAGAATGATGTTGGAAAGTTGCAGTTTATGGCTGCACAGCAAAAGGCTGTAATCGATCAGCTCGCAGATATCCACAGGAACGGATGTCAGCTGTGATTTTCTGGAAAACTGCAGCAGCCCGGAAACAAGATCGGAGCAGCGCTGTGTTTCCTTTTCAATGATGCCAAGATAGGAGGAGAACCGCTTTTTTTTGGAGTCATCCCAGTCCGGCTGGCCTGCCAGCCGGACCATCAGGCGGATATAGTTTAAAATCCCGGAAAGGGGGTTGTTGATCTCATGCACCATACTGGCTGCCAGACGGCCCAGGGACATCATTTTTTCCTGGTGCAGGATTTTTTCCTGGTTCAAAACGGTCTGTTCCAGCAGCCGGGTGTAATCCGCCAGCTCCTGCCTGTCTCTGTACCGCTGCATGGCCCGTTTCAGGGCCATATGAAGGGTGGCATCATCCACCGGCTTGGTGATAAAATCCGATGCATCGTGCTGCAGGGCGGTAACCGCTTTTTTTATGTCGGCAAACCCGGTGGTGATGATCACCTGGGTTTCCGGCCGGATCTGCTTGGCCTTTTCCAGCACAGCAAGCCCGCTCATGCCGGGCATTTTGATATCGGTTATCAGAATCTGGGGGGAATGCCTGGTAAGGGCTTTCAGACCGGCAGCCCCGTCAGGGGCGCAGATAGTCTGGTATCCGGCATCTTCAAGGCTCAGGGCCATCACTTCCCGGACGTCCTGTTCATCATCAATGATCAGAATTTTCCACTGGATAGCGGCATCCTTTGTGGCGGCGTCTTCGGGGCCGCTAGAGGACAGCGGCTTGCAGGGCTTTGACATGCATCACCTCCCCTGGTATATGTTATAATCAACAGCAAACACCATGCCAGCACCCGAAAAAATCGCCAACCTTTCTGCAGTCCCGTAACCATGCTGGACAACAGATCTGTGCAGACAATAACAGCCCCATGCAGACAAAAATTCATGCGGGATGCAAATCAAAAGCGATACTTTTTGTCGCAGGTTTGCATCCCTTGTGCCGGGTCTCCTGTTAACTTTCCTCCGGTCCTGACAATAACCCACTGTATTTTCTGTATAATCGTATTTATATCCAAAAAAATTATCTGCTGGCACATGACTTGCTGTCTACCCTGAAAAACGGGTAATCACCCGGTTCCGGCACAATGGTTTGCAGCAGCAGGCCAAAACCGGAACCAGGAAAATACCCCGCCCATGAACTTTAAGGAGGTTATTTTCATGATACAGGCTGTACTGGTGGGCAAAAACCAACAGACATTCGATCCTGTTGCACGGGTGCTGCAACAGCATCCGGTGGTGATTTCCTGGATAAAAAACGGGAAAACCGCACTGGAACATATATCAGACACCAGAGACAAAGGCCGGGCAGCCGATCTTCTGATCACAGACGAAACCCTGGATGACATGTCCGGAAGAGCCCTTGTGGAGCAGGTCATCATGACAAGCCCCATGACCGGTTGCGTGGCGGTCAGCGCCCTTTCTGAAAAAGAATTTCATGAAACCTTTGAAGGGCTCGGGGTGCTCATGCAGCTGCCGGTGAAACCTGATACCACAGATGGTGATGCACTGGTGGCATGCATGAAAAAGATTTCACTGTTATAAGGAGTACTCCATAATGATCATCAGCATTGCCAGTGGAAAAGGCGGGACAGGAAAAACCACGGTGGCTGCCAATCTGGCTGCATCCCTTGACCAGGCGGTCACGGTGCTGGACTGTGATGTGGAAGAGCCCAATCTGCATCTGTTCTTACATCCCAACATCCAAACCCGGGAAAAAGTGGTGGCTCCCATTCCCCAGATCAATCTGGAAAAATGTACCCTTTGCAAACGCTGCATGGAGATCTGCCGGTTCAATGCCATTGCCGTGGCCGGAAAAACAGTGGTGACCTTTCCGGAGCTGTGCCACTCCTGCGGGGGCTGCAGCGCCATCTGCCCGGAAGATGCAGTCACTGAAATGGAACGGGTCTTGGGAATGGTGGAAACCGGCACCGGCTCTGTGCCGGACATGGGGTTTGCCCAGGGCCTTCTGGATGTGGGCCAGGTCATGGTGCCGCCGGTGATCCGCAAAGTCAAATCTCACATTGACACACAGGGCATCACCCTGATCGATGCACCGCCCGGCACCTCATGCCCGGTGATTGCCGCCATGAAGGATACCGATTTTGTCATTCTGGTTACAGAACCCACCCCTTTCGGCCTCAACGACCTGAAACTGGCAGTGGAAACCGTCCGGATGATGAATATTCCCCATGGACTGATCATCAACCGGGCAGGCATGGGTGATGATGCTGTGTATGCCTATGCAAAAGAACAAAATCTGCCCGTGCTCCTGGAAATTCCCTTTGACAGAAAGATTGCAGAAGCCTATTCCCGGGGAGATTTGATAATTTCCAGGTCCAATGATCTCAAAGAAAAATTTCAAACCCTTTACCAGGATATCTGCCGGATGGTGGATGCGCAAAGGTGTGCCCCATGAAAGAACTGGTGATACTGAGCGGAAAGGGCGGCACCGGCAAAACAAGCCTGACCGCCGCATTTGCAGGACTGGCACCTTCTCTTATGCTGTGCGATGCTGATGTGGATGCAGCAGACCTGCACCTGATCATGTCCCCTGACATCCACGAGACCCATGATTTTGTGGGGGGAAATGAGGCAGTCATCATTCAGGAGCTTTGCACCGGCTGCGGCACCTGCAAAGAGTTGTGCCGGTTTGATGCTGTGTCGGAATCAGACGCAAAATTTGTTGTTGATACCTTAAACTGCGAAGGCTGTGGTGTGTGTGTGGACCTGTGCCCGGAAAACGCCATTGATTTTCCCCAAAAAACCTGCGGCCAGTGGTTTGTTTCCTCCACCCGGTTCGGTCCCATGGTCCATGCCCGGCTGGGCATAGCAGAGGAAAATTCCGGCCGTCTGGTCACCCTGGTGCGGGAACAGGCCAGAAACCGGGCCAGAGAACAGCATATCGATCTGATCCTCACCGACGGCCCCCCGGGCATCGGATGTCCGGTAATCGCCAGCATGGGCCAGGCCAGTGCGGTTCTCATCGTGGCCGAACCCACGGTATCCGGCATCCATGACATGAAGCGGGTGGGAGAGCTGGCAGCCCATTTCAAGATCCCGGCCATGGTGTGCATCAACAAATATGATCTCAATCCGGACCAGACCAGGTCCATTGAAAAAATTGCCGAAGAAAAAAACATTGCACTGGTGGGACAGATCCCGTTTGACCCGGCTTTTACCCGGGCCATGATCCAGTGCAAAACCCTTGTGGAAAACGATGAAACATCCAGGGCCAGCCAGGCGGTCAGAGATATCTGGCACGCTG
>JAABUB010000135.1 GCA_011389575.1 Desulfotignum sp.
GGTCTGTACCTTCGCCGGCTTTACGGGGTCAATCTGCTGGCCATTGCCCGTCGCGGGCGGCGGATCACGCAGCCTTTAAGTCAGACAAAGTTTATGGCCGGAGATATCCTTTTGTTCCAGGGTACGGATGAATCCCTGGAGACGGTTGTCAAGGCGTTTAAATGCCTGCCTCTGGCAGAGCGGGAAATACGCATCGGACAGCCCAAGAAAGTGATGCTGTCCGTGGGGATTTTCGGCGGCGCCATGATTTTCTCAGCCACAGGTGTGCTGCCGGTCCAGGTGGCATTTACAGCAGCAGCAGTGATCATGGTTCTGGCCGGGGTAGTTCCCTTAGGGGAAATCTATGAGCATATCGACTGGCCGGTGATCGTGCTGCTGGGGGCCATGTTTCCGTTGGGCCATGCCCTGGAAGCTTCCGGCGGTGCACAGCTGATTGCTGAAAAACTGCTGGTGATGTCCGGTTTTTTTCCCGCCTGGGGAACCCTGGCCGTGCTGCTGGCAGGCACCATGCTGCTGTCAAATGTGGTGAATAACGCGGCAGCCGCGGTTCTCATGGCACCTATTTCCGTTACCCTGGCCCGGGAAATGGGATTTCCACCAGACCCGTTTCTGATGACTGTTGCGGTGGGCGCTTCCTGCGCCTTTCTGACCCCTGTGGGCCACCAGTCAAACGCTCTGGTGATGGGGCCGGGCGGATATGAGTTCGGCGATTACTGGCGCCTGGGCCTGCCCTTGTCCATCCTGGTGACCCTGGTGGCCATCCCCCTGATCCTGATTTTCTGGCCCATGGTTCCCGTATCCCAAGGGTGAGACCCACGCAGATCCACCTGGCACGGGTCCATCCCTAAGACGTCATAAATTCGCATACACGATTCATTAAGATTGCCAAATAGCCGCCCAAAAAGCTGTCCCCGCCATCAGTCCTGAAACAGCGGGGTACTGATATACCGTTCTCCTGTATCACACACAATGAATACCACGGTCTTTCCCGGGTGCTGCTGTGCCATCTGTTTTGCGGCATGAAAATTGGCGCCAGAGGATATTCCGCACAGCATACCGTAATCTTTTGCCAGTTCTTTTGCATCGGCAAAGGCATTGTCCTCTGAAACCGTGACAATCTCATCGATGATCTCCCGGTTCAGGTTGGCAGGAATGAACCCTGCCCCGATGCCCTGGATTTTGTGGGGGCCGGGGTTTCCTCCTGAAATAACGGGCGATTTATCCGGTTCCACAGCCACGGACAAAAGATGGGGGTTCTTCTGTTTAATCATCTCCGATACCCCGGTGATGGTGCCGCCTGTTCCCACCCCTGCCACAAAGATATCGATGTTGCCGTCCAGGGCATCCCATATCTCAGGCCCTGTGGTGGTGCGGTGGATTGCCGGGTTGGCCGGGTTGGAAAACTGGTCCGGCATATAGGCATTTGCCATGGTTTCCACAAGATCTTTGGCCGTTTCAATGGCGCCTTTCATCCCTTTTTTCCCTTCGGTGAGATGCAGTTGTGCTCCTAAATGGGCCAGCAGCTGCCGGCGCTCGATACTCATGGTTTCCGGCATGGTCAGCACCAGCTGCAACCCCTTTACCCGGCACACAAATGCCAGGGCAATGCCGGTATTGCCGGAGGTGGGCTCAACGATAATTGTATCCCGGGTGATTTTTCCGGTGTCCAGACCGTCCTGGATCATGGCCAGGCCGATGCGGTCCTTTACCGAAGACAACGGATTGAAATATTCCAGTTTTCCATAAATATCCGTTCCGCAGGCCTGGCTGGCCTTGTCCAGGTAAACCAGGGGGGTGCTGCCGCAGGCAGCGGTGATATCAGGCAGTTTTTTCATGGCGGGTTTCCTTTTGTGTCCGGGGGTGTTTGTAAACCAGGCGGGGAGACTCCATAAACACCTTGGTGTCCGGCGGGATGGAGGAGGTGAGCCAGACATTGCCCCCCACCACCGACCTGGCCCCGATCACGGTTTCCCCGCCCAGGATGGTGGCCCCGGAATAGATGATGACATCATCTTCAATGGTGGGGTGGCGCTTGGCCCCCCGCAGCTTTTCCCCGGCATCCGGGGGCAAAGACAATGCCCCGATGGTGACGTTCTGATAGATCCGCACATTTTTGCCGATCTCGGATGTCTCCCCGATGACAATGCCGGTGCCGTGGTCAATGACAAAGCGTTCGCCAATGGCGGCCCCGGGGTGGATATCGATGCCGGTGAGGCTGTGGGCATGTTCGGTCATGATCCTGGGCAGCTGGGGAATCTTATGTTTGAACAGGCGGTTGGCAATCCGGTAGACCATGATGGCATGCAGCCCGGGATAGGAAAAAATCACCTCATCATGACTTTTGGCGGCCGGATCTCCGGCAAAAGCCCCTTTGACATCCCCGGCCAGTTCCCGGCGCAGGTCGGGTATGGACCGGATGAGTGCCAGGGCCGCTTCATGGCCCCTGGGTTCACATTCCGAGCATGCCAGGTCATACCGCAGGCAGTCATGGCGCAGCACATGGATGATCTGTTCGGACAGGATTTCATACAGCTGGGACACGGCCTGTCCCATGTGATACACCAGATTGGCTTTGTCCACCTTTTCCTTGGAAAAATAACCGGGAAACAACACTTCCCTGAATTTTTCAATCATGTCCCGCACAGATGTGGAAAAATGAATGGGATCATCACCGATATGGGCGAAACAGGTGTCGTCATCCAAAGAGGTGATAATATCCTTGATGGCAGCAGGCAGTGCCTTGCGCTGTTCAGACACCTCTTCTTTTTCTGTCCGGCAGGTGGCGGTTTTGAATAAAAAGTCATCCATCTTTTGGGGTTCCTTCTTCATTTTCAAAAAATTGTGCAAACACCGGACAATTCCGGCATGCTTCCATTTTATCGGCCCAGGAGTTGCGGGGCTGGCCATTACAATTGGTACCGTTGATAAACCAGCACAGATCCCCTGCCTTGAATTCCCAGGCCGGGCATTTTTCCAGGCGGTGTTCAGGACATTGGTTGATATCCCAGCAGTCTTTGCTGTCTTTGTTCGGGTTCACCAGTCGGGACAGCAGAAACAGCAGCTGGCGCTCTACATGGTGGGGGATCTTGCGCCACCCCTGTTCATAACTGTGAATGGCCTTGATGGAAATGCCCAGCAGCCGGGCCAGTTCTTTCTGGGTCTTGTCCAGCCGGGTCCGCAGATTTTTGAAGGTATCGGGTTCCATAGGTACTCTTTTTATACAGCATTAAATGTAAACAATCCTAACCAAAAATATACCACAGAGTGGTGGGTGTCAATGAAGAAATCCCGTTGCCCTGTTCGAAGTCGTGATTTTGTCTGCCCGGATACAGCAGGTTCTGTCAATTAATTGAAGCACCCCACCCGTTCGGGGTGTTTGGCACGAACCCATTTTATTCCGGGTGTCTGGTTGACGGGATGCGATAGTGCATTACTTTATATGCAAAATTATAAATAATAATGAAAGGAATGTAAGGTGGTATATGAAACTTGATAAATTAACGGTTAAGTCCCAGGAACTATTGCAGGCCACCCATGATATGGCCGGGCGCATGAACCATCCGTCCATTGAGCCGGTACATTTCATCAAAAGCATGCTGGCTGACGACCAGGGGGTGGCAGTATCCATCCTTAAAAAGATCGGTGCGGACATGGCAACCGTGACAGCCGAGGTGGATCAGGCGTTGGAAAGTCAACCCCGGGTGTCTGGCGCAGCAGATCTGTATTTGTCCAAAAACAGCCGCCAGGTGCTGGACACGGCATTCAAGGAAGCAGACAAGATGAAGGACCAGTATGTCAGCTTGGAGCATCTGCTGCTGGCCCTGACCAGCGGGAAGGACAAAATTGCTGAAATTCTCGGCCGCCAGGGGGTGACCAGAGATGCGATCCTGTCTGTATTAAAGGACATCCGGGGCAACCAGAGCGTGACTGACCAGAATCCGGAAGAACGGTACCAGGCATTGGAAAAATACGGCCGGGACCTGACCCAGCTGGCCCGGACCGGAAAACTGGATCCGGTGATCGGCAGAGATGATGAAATCCGCCGGATTGTCCAGGTATTGTCCCGGCGGAGAAAAAACAACCCTGTGCTCATTGGAGAACCCGGGGTGGGGAAAACCGCCATTGTGGAAGGCCTGGCCCAGCGCATCGTGGAAGGGGATGTGTCTGATTCTTTGAAAAACCGGCGGGTGGTGGCCCTGGACATGGGTGCTTTGCTGGCCGGTGCCAAGTTCAGGGGCGAGTTTGAAGAACGGCTCAAAGCGGTGCTCAAGGAGGTGGAGGCTGCCGAAGGTGAGGTGGTTTTGTTCATTGACGAGCTGCATACCGTGGTAGGGGCAGGGGCTAGCGAAGGATCTGTGGATGCCTCCAACATGCTCAAACCGGCCCTGGCCAGAGGCACCCTGCGGTGCGTGGGTGCCACCACATTGAATGAATACCGCAAATACATTGAAAAGGATGCAGCTCTGGAGCGCCGGTTTCAGCCGGTCATGGCCAAGGAACCCAGTGTGGCAGACACCATATCCATTCTCAGGGGGCTCAAGGAGAAATATGAGGTCCACCACGGTATCCGTATCAAGGATTCCGCTCTGGTGGCAGCCGCCACTTTGTCCAACCGGTACATTACCGACCGGTTTTTACCGGACAAAGCCATTGATCTGATTGATGAATGCGCCTCCAGGCTGCGAATTGAAATCGATTCCATGCCCCGGGCCATTGACGAGATTCAGCGCAGGATCACCCAGGCCCAGATCGAGCGCCAGGCCCTGCTCAAGGAAAAGGACCCCGCATCCAGGGAACGCCTGGAAAAACTGGAAAAAGACATTGCATCCATGTCCGAGGAAATCGGGCCCATGAAGTTGCGCTGGGACAGTGAAAAAGGTCTGATCCAGGAAATATCGGGTATCAGAGAAGAGCTGGACAGATGCCAGACCCAGGCCCAGGTGGCTGAACGCGCAGGAGACCTGGAAAAAGTGGCCCAGATCCGCTATGGCACCATGGCCCAGCTTCAGAAGGATCTGGAAGCCAAAAAACAGGAACTGGAAGAGCTGCAGCAGACCGGAAAAATGCTCAAAGAGGATGTGGAAGACACGGATGTGGCAGAAGTGGTGTCTGCCTGGACCGGGATCCCGGTGTCCAAGATGCTGGAAGCGGAGCAGGAAAAGCTGATACACATGGAAGATTATATCAAGCAGCGGGTCATCGGCCAGACCCAGGCCATTGATGCGGTTTCCAATGCCGTGCGCCGGGCCAGATCCGGGCTGTCTCCCGAAGACCGGCCCATCGGCACTTTTATATTCATGGGACCCACCGGCGTGGGGAAAACCGAGCTGGCCAAATCCCTGGCTGAGTTCATGTTTGACAGCCAACAGGCCATGGTGCGCCTGGACATGTCTGAATACATGGAAAAGCATTCAGTGGCCCGACTCATCGGGGCGCCTCCCGGGTATGTGGGATATGATGAAGGTGGATTTCTCACGGAAACCGTGCGGCGCAGGCCCTATTCCGTGCTGCTGTTTGATGAAATCGAAAAAGCACACCCGGATGTGTTCAATATCCTGCTCCAGGTCCTGGATGATGGACGGATGACAGACGGCCACGGCCGGACCGTGGATTTCAGAAACACCATCATCATCATGACATCCAATGTGGGATCACGGTTTCTCCAGGAGTCAGGGACCAGCAGCGGGTTCTCTTCAGAAGAGGTGGAGGCGGGTGTTGAC
>JAABUB010000136.1:0-2937 GCA_011389575.1 Desulfotignum sp.
CCGGCAAGCAGAGAGACCTTAAGGTAGGTGAAAAAGGCCTCGGGCAGACCGGTAAAGATCATCCGGGCATTGCCGTCGACCTCCATGGCTGTCACCAGAGGTGCGGTTAAAATCCGGAACAGCTTTTCCTTGAATGCATAGGCCCCGGCAAATCCTACTCCTACGGCAATAAATGAGCGGACAAGCCGGTCGCGCAACTCTCCCAAATGTTCTGTGAACGGGCTTTTGGTCTCGGTTTCCATGGTTTATCTGTTTTTTTTGTCCCCGCTGCTGTCATTTTTGGGGGCATCATTTTCAGGTGCTGCCTCAGCCTCAGCATCATCTATTGGCCCGTCTTTTGGGACATCGGTTTTTTCCTGATCCGGTTTTTTCTGATTTTGGCCGTTGTCTTTTTCTTCCTGGCGGGATTTGCCGGTCATATCTGTCATATCCGTGGCAGAAGATTTTATATCATCAAGGGTGGTTTCCATGTCAATGCTGCGTTTGAAATCCTGGGCTGACCGTTTGAATTCACCCATGGCCCGGCCCAGTGTTTTGGCAAGTTCCGGCAGCTTTTTGGGGCCTATGACGATCAGGGCTATGGCCAGGATTAATAGGATTTCAGGCATTCCAAGACCAAACATAT
The DNA here is from genome assembly GCA_011389575.1 of Desulfotignum sp. Classification (GTDB taxonomy): domain Bacteria; phylum Desulfobacterota; class Desulfobacteria; order Desulfobacterales; family Desulfobacteraceae; genus Desulfotignum. The sequence continues at coordinate 626 of JAABUB010000136.1, forward strand.
TATTTTATATCTCCTTTGTTTGCAGCGTAGTCTCCAGGGTAACGGTTTTACACCGAATTTCAGGGACATGTCAACCGGAACAATGGTCAGGGTTTTTTATTATATTTTTTGGGAGGCCTGGGCCGTCTTTTTCTCGGCCGGCCTTTTGCCGGGACCTTTTTCTGTTGCTGCTGCCCGGGAAGGGGTTTGGGCAACGTCTGTTCCAGGGTTTCCGATGGATATTCACAGGCGATTTTGTGGCCCAAAACCTCTTCAATCTGGGGGATCTGAAAAGAGCTCATTTCATCGGCAAAGGAAATTGAGGTGCCTGTGGCGCCGGCACGTCCGGTCCTTCCTATGCGGTGGATATAGTGTTCAGGTTCAAAGGGCATGTCATAGTTGACCACATGGCTGATGTTTTCAATGTGCAGGCCCCGGGCTGCCACATCAGTTGCCACCAGGATATTGATGGTGCTGTTCTTGAACTGGTTCAACACCTTGAACCGGTTGTCCTGGGAGACATCCCCGGACAAAACTTTGCATTTGAGCCGGTACCGGGTAAGTTTGTCGCATAAGAATTTTGCCGTATCCTTGCGGTTGACAAAAATGAGCACCCGGTCAAGCTTTTCCGATATAATAAGGTTGTAAACATGCTGGAATTTTTTGTCTTCAGTGGTCAGATAAACTACCTGGCGAATACTGTCGGCAGTGGTCTGTTCCGGATCAATTTCAATCTGGACCTTGTTTTTCGTGGTCCAGGAATCAGCCAGACGCAGGACTTCTTCGGTGAGGGTGGCGGAAAAAAACAGGGTCTGGCGTTTGTCCTTGTGGGGGGTCATGTACACCAGACGTCTGACATCCGGAATAAATCCCATGTCCAGCATACGGTCTGCCTCATCAATGACCACAATTTCCACTTTGGACAGATTGATGCGTTTTTGCCGGATAAAATCCAGTAGCCGTCCCGGGGTTGCCACTATAACATCAACCGGGTTGTCATGAAGTATCTGCTGTTGTCTGGCATAGCCGGTCCCTCCATAGACAGATACAATTTTCAGACCGGTATATCTGGCCAGGTCATTGAAATCTTTTTCAATTTGGTGGACCAGTTCCCTGGTAGGTGCCAGGATCAGTGCCCTGGGAAACCCTTCTTTGTTTTTCACAGGATTTTCGGTGAACGCCTTGATCATGGCGATAATAAAGGTGGCGCTTTTTCCGGTTCCTGTCTGGGCTTTGGCTGTGGCATCCTTTCCCGCAAGGGTGTGGGGAAGCAGGGCTGCCTGGATTTCCGTGCAATATGCAAAACCCAGATCTGCAATGGCATGCATGAGGTTTTCAGGCAGGTTTAGATCATGAAAGCGGGTCTTTCCCTCTTTGGGAGCTACAAAAAAATTTTTCAATGACCAGGATTCCTCCCGATCAAAAGTTTTTTGACCCATTTTTTCAGGGTGTTTTTTTGCAGGCCGCTGTCGCTGATTACCGCTCTTTTTTTGGGATTCTTGGGCTGGGTGGGCTTTCAAAGCCTGTTGTGCGGGTTCGGATATGGTTTGCAGGCGGTCAGGTGCTGGTTTTTTTCCACCGGGATGTTGTTGTATGGGATCGGATGGGGTGGGGATTTCAACCTGGCTGTTGGTTTCGGTCTGGTTTGTCCGGGGGCCGGGTTTCTGGAACAATTGTTTGAAAAAAGAGATAAGTGGTTTCAATATAACGCTCTGTGTTTGGGTTTATGGATAATAAAGACTGCCTGTGTGTTAGTAACAGACAGGCAGTCATTTGTGAAGCAAAATTTTGTGGAATCAAAGGTCATCCACCTGCCACCAAAGGGAGCAGGCGGATCACAGCATCCTTTGGAATCAAAGTCTCATGGAATTTCGGACTGGACACCAGTCTTCCGTTCAACCGGACTACCGAACAAAGACGGACATCATCCATCTGTTCCAGAAGATCAGCGATGGTCATGCCCTGGTGCCAATGTACGGGTTTGTCATCCACCTCTATCATATGATGTTTTTGTATCATCAGATGTGTTTATATGAAAGCCGTCAGCCGTCAGCCATCATACTCAGCTAACAGCTAACAGCTTTCATGCTTTGTTGTGCCCGCCAGGGCATGGGTGTTATTTGACGTTGTGTTGTTCCAGTACCTGCAGTACTTCAGGAAAATCAATGCCAAGACGTTTCACTGTTTCTTTTGTGGGGATGCCGTTGTTATTCCAGCCCCGGCGTTCATATACAGCATCCTTGAGCTGTTCATACTGGGATTCACGTTCCTTTCTCAGGGCCGCCACCTTGGCATCGGTATCCATACCGGAAATATCCATGCCGTATTTTTCG
>JAABUB010000136.1:3104-5708 GCA_011389575.1 Desulfotignum sp.
TGCACTGGTTTTCTTGCCGGTGATGGCGGAAAAGAAATCCGCATACCACTGGACATGTTTGATCACCTTGGCAGGTTCTTTGGTTTCTTTGTTGTCCTCCGGGACAATATCGTTCCATGGCAGTTTGCACAGGCCGCACAGGCCGAACCAGGTCCTGAACATGGGAAACCAGTGCAAAGCTTCCGCCTTGTTTTCAAAGGTGGGCATGAAATTGTGGACCATGTCCAGAAAGATCAGCCAGGCTTCATCATGCTGGGGGCCTTTGAGGGCCAGGCCGTATCCCCCCTGCTGGGCCAGGCTTTCCTTGGTGATGTATTCAGAAAATTCCAGGCCCTTGGATTCCATGCCGATGTCCTGCATAAAAACGGGGTCAGCATTGAATTTGTCGGCAAATATCTGTTTCATCTGGCGGATGCCTTTTCCTACTATGGCACCAAAACCTTCCCCCCTGGCCATCTGGTGGATCAGTTCCAGGGTATTAAAACGGTTGCCGAAACTCAGATCCATTCCGCCGGTATGCCCAGTGGTGAGAAGATTGTTTTCAAAGCATTCCATGACAAATCCGATGGAGGTCCCCACGGAAATGGTATCCATTCCATAGGCATCGCAGTAGAAATTGATTTCCAGAATGGTATGGGCATCAAAAATCCCCAGGTTGGAACCGCATCCGGCAACGGTTTCATATTCCGGACCGTCTACAAAGACTTTGGAACCCTTATACGGGCCGGTGAAGGGGGAGAAATCTTTGACGCCGTGGGAACAGGCCACTGCACACCCGCGCCAGCACCCGTCAAAACCCTTGTCAAAGATATGCTCATACACATCTTCGCCGATCACAGCGGCTTCCGGGTGTGAACCGAATTTGAAATTGTGGGTGGGGAGGCAGTCATGGTCATTCATGATGGGAACCAGGTGGGTGGTGCCTACCAGGGCCATGCGGTTCTGCTTGGGATCCAGTGAATTGATTTCCTTGGCATGGGTTTTGGTGACGGTTTTAAGGGCCTCAAGGTCTGCCGGGTTGTTGGTTTTCATGGAAATGGCACCGAACCTTGCAACCACTGCTTTGATTTTCTTATCCGCAAACACGGTTCCGATGCCGCCCCGGCCCGCTTGTTTGTACCGTACCCTTTTGCGGCCCGCATCATACCAGGAAAAGTTCAGACACCCGAAATTGGTGTTTTCAGCCCCTGGTCCTGCAGTTACAACCGAGACGTTCACAGGCTTTTCTTTGTCAAAATACCGGGTCAGGGCATCAGACATCTCATAGGAGTTATCAGGCAGATCAGATGCGGTAAATATTTTGATTTTGCTTTCAATACCGTCAATGAGGATTACCGTATCCTGGTCAGCCTTACCGGTAAGTGCAATGACATCAAACCCGGAGAACTTTTTATACGGGCCGAAATAGCCGCCTACATTGGAGTCGATGGGGGCTCCGGTAAGCGGGGAAATGGCCGTTACAATACTTTTGCCGCCCCCTGGATACCCGGGGGTGCCGCCCAAAGGCCCTGCGGAAATGCAGATGGTATTTTCAGGATCATCCCAGGTGGTACTGCCTTTGACACCGTTCCACATGTACCACAAATCATAGCCTTTCCCGCCGATAAATTTTTCTTTTATGGCGGTTTCAATGGGGGAAATGGAAATGTCCGCTTTATCCAGATGAATATGCAGAGACTGATTCGTATATCCCTTGGTAACCTCGGCCTGCTCATACGGCATGGCTTTTATCTCTTGTAAATGCAGGTGACCCATTTTACACTCCTTTAAGATAGTAATGTTGTAATTGTTATTTTACAGATGAAAGCAGCTGTTGACAGAACCTGAAACAGTGTCTGCAACACAGCTTGTGTGTTTTCCGTGTATTGCGTTGTTTTGCGTATCTTCACGTGTTATCATACAATGTATTGGTGTTCAAGTATATATGGTTTCTTGCCAGGGGAGATGAAGGACCATCTAATGGTCTAACCATTCTTACCCCATTGAAGCCTGCTTGTCAACCAGTTTTCAGGCAAATTTATTTGCCGCAATATAGAGAACGCCTTGTTTCTGGAGCGGCAAAAAAACTTGATTTTTATCTGATTGCCTGATAAAAACCCGTTAAACGAAATTATCCAGAGAAAGGGTGTGTGAATGCTTATAGTGGCAAACTTTTTACAGGCAGTTGCAGTGGTTCTTGATTATGGATTAACCTTTTACATGTGGATTGTCATTGCCGGTGCTGTCTTGTCCTGGGTGAATCCGGATCCTTATAACCCTATTGTCCGGTTCATAAACACGGCAACAGAACCTGTATTTTATCAGATAAGAAAAAGGCTTCCGGTCAATTTCGGCGGCATTGACATCTCTCCCATTGTTGTGATTTTGGCGATTGTGTTTTTACAAACGTTTGTTGTAAACAGCCTTCACGGACTGGCGAGATCAATTATATTGTAATAAATGTAAGGATTTGCCATGGGTGTAACATCGCTGGTGGTCAGACAAAAAGAATTTAAAACACGGTTCAGAGGGTTTGATGTTCAGGAAGTGGATGCTTTTCTGGAAGATGTGGCAGCACAACTGGAATCCCTTGATCGGACGGTGCAGGGACTGGCAGAAGAAAAA